>NZ_LGTE01000030.1 GCF_001263415.1 Thermincola ferriacetica | reverse complement strand
TGATCCCGAACACGGCAGTTAAGCCTCTCAGCGCCGATGGTACTTGGCGGGGGACCGCCTGGGAGAGTAGGTCGTTGCCGGATCTATATATGAAAGACTCTACGTGAAAGCGTAGGGTCTTTCTTATTTGGACTGCACTTTCTACCGGGCGGGCTTTCCGGTAAGTGTTGAGGTGCTGAGCCTTGTAAATGTAGCCAGAAGGTAAAACAAAATATCTCTTAGCCATACCTTATTAGGGGATGCTACCGGACTCTTAGTTGGGACATCTCCCGACCCGGCGATTGCGGGAAACAGTAGAAGTCAAGTAAAATGACAATCGTCACGATAAGTAAAAGCGCCTCTTATGATGGGAATGAATGTCATGGTAAACATTCTTCCAATCACAGGAGGCACTTTATACTTGAAGCAATAACTATGGTTTATTTTCCGCTTTGTTTCCAACTGGAATCCAGGTCTTTATACCATGGGAATTGATGGCATCTGGAGCACATTACATTTGATTGCCTGTGCATGCTATGACACTCATAGCATTCCTGACTACCAAAGTGTGATTCATGGGGATTAGCTTCTTCCAAACTTTGCGTTTTTTCTATTATTTTGTCAAAATCATTATGGCATTTTAAACATAATTCCTTAGAATATCGTCTTTGCTTCATTGGTGTTTTAAAATCATTAGTTATATACTTAATACCTTCATTTATCTTGGCTGTAATTGAGGTTTCGTGACAATCGTGACAAACTAGACCTGCTTTAGCATGTTTATTGGCCAGTAAATTGCTCTCACTATATGATTTATAATAAGTATTCATAATATGGCAGTTAGTACAAAAAGCAGGTTTGTCGCTTGCCTTCAAAGTTGCACCCGTTCCGATCACAATAACTGCTAGAGCGATAAGAACCAATAGCAGTACCTTATTTTGGAAGGACTTTTTCCAAAAATTTATTTGTTGCCCACTGTCCCTTTCCATATTTTATCCTCCTTTTTTTCAGTATAGAATAACTTCTAAAACAATGTTGTTAGACTAATAATTTTTGAGTAAAAATTTTTTGTCGGAAATTGTCTACGGAACAAATTATACATGTGTCATGACCATTTGTCTTTGTAGAATTAAACAATTATGCGACTGTAATTTTGTATAAACAACCGAAGCATTTATCTAATAGTCCGTGATATACTGAACTCGTCGGAAATTGTCTACGTAAGCAAATTGAATTTTGGTGTGCGTTGTTTTTTTAATTTTTCAATTGCGCATAATTTCACAAAATAAATTGAAAGGAGCTAATATAATGAGTTCTGAAAATAAATTGGAAAATAAACTACAGACTGGCGTCTCACGAAGAGACTTTTTGAAAGGTGGTGTGTTTGCCACAGTGGGTTTGGCTTCCGGAGGTTTATTGGCGGGTTGTGCAAATGAAACGGATACACAGGCATCTAGCCCTGCTTCGGGAGCTATATCTGAAAAAGCCAGCTTTGAGGCACCACCTCCGCCGATTCCCGAAAAAGATATTAAAGAGACGGTTACGGCAGATGTCGTTGTAGTTGGCGCAGGAATGGCAGGAATGTGTGCTGCTGTTACAGCAGCTCAGGCGGGTGCAAAAGTAGTTGTTCTAGAAAAAGGTTATACCGCTAACTTCCGTGGAATGGAATACGGTGTCATTGGCAGTAAAATACAGAAGTCAATCGGAAATGATAAAGTCGACAAAAACGAAGTAATTGTGGAATTAATGAGATGGGCAGGATATAAAGCTGACCAGCGAGTGATTAAAGTTTGGGCTGACCACAGTGGTGAAACTTTTGACTGGCTGGTAGATTTAGCAGAAGCCGTAGGAATCTCTTGTCATCCAACTCCACTGGATCACCAGAGTCTCAACCAAGTAGGCTTCAAATACTTTACAATCCAAGCTGGCGAGTTTATAGCCAATGAGGCGGTCTTAGCTCAAAAACCAAAACTCCACTTCCCGTCACAAATGGCCTTAAGATATGTATTGGTAGAGACAAGCAAGAAACTTGGAATAGACATTCGCTATAAAACACCGGCAGTACAGCTTATCAGAAAGGATAAGGGCAGAGTAACCGGGGTCATAGCCAGAAGAAAAGATGGCTCTTACGCCAAATTCAACGCCAATAAAGGTGTCATTCTTTGCACGGGAGACTACGGAAATAATCCGGAAATGCTTAAAAAATATATCCCATCATCTGAATATATATACGGTGTTGCATATCCCCCCGCGATGAATACCGGTGATGGTCATATGATGGGTATGTGGATCGGGGCAGCAATAGATGAACCGCCGCACTGTGCGATGTATTTTGACATTGCTTTAGATGGCCTGCCTCCTGGGTATAAACCGGTTCCCCTGACCCGCCAACCATGGTTAAACGTTAATTTGCAAGGGGAGCGATACGGAAACGAAGACCTACCTTTTGCGTACATCTGTAATCAAGACAGGCAGCAAAAGGGTCATAACTTTAAATGGGTTATATGGGATGCCAAGTGGCCACAAGAAGTTTCAAAGTTTGGTTCAATTATATGTAAAGCAATGAGACCGCCACTTCATATTCCAGAGGAAATTGATATGCTTGTCTCCAAAGGAATTATAAAAAGCGCCAATACCATTGAAGAACTTGCCAGGAAGATGGACGTACCTGCTGAGACTTTTAAAGCAACTGTAGCAAGATATAATGAACTGGCGAGGAAAGGCGTAGATGAAGATTTCGGAAAACGGCCTGAATGTCTGACAACTATAGAAAAAGCGCCATTTTATGCAGCTAAACTGGGGACCTGCTTGTTGGTGACTCTTGGCGGTTTAAAAATTAACCACAAGTTACAAGTGCTGGATACAGAAATGAATCCTATTCCAGGATTGTATGCAGCAGGTAACGTCTCCGGAAGTTTCTTTGCTAACGATTATCCAATAACAGTACAGGGTGTTAGCCATGGCCGGGCCATGACTTTTGGCAGGATGGCTGCAAAAAATATACTAGCCCAGAAACCATGATTTACTGCAATTCTCCAACCCTTTTTCAGGTAGAGTCTTATATAAGGCTCTACCATTTTTAGAAAGTTGGATATAATGAATTGTATGTGTTATGATAATTAATGTAAAGCTTCCGAACATCACCTGTATATATTATTCAGATGCAAGGGGGTAATGTTTATGTCTTTACCACCTACAAACGTGTACTTATTGGAAGGAATGATGGAACGCGGATTGCCTTTTGTAGCAGCGTATCTGAAAAAAAAATTAAATCGCCCTGTAATAATAACTGATAATACCGGTTATATCCACTATCCTTCTACAGAAAGTACTGATGCATCCGTTGATAATCTCTTTATTACATTGCCGCCAGGCATTAATGAAGAAGAATATTATTACCAGGAAGAAGATGGATCCTTATTCTGCCAATTGGGTCATAAGAATACACGTGCATTCGTTATTATTAAAAACCTGCCCAAGGACATGATTTCTAAAACTATCCCTGTTATTTCTGAAGCCAGGCTCGCGATAAACAATTATTTTTTTAGTTTATATATAATTAGAAGTGAAAAAGAGAAATTTGAAAAAAAATTTGCTGAAGACTTGTTCATAAAAAATTCTGTAAATATAAGAAATATTATTAAAATGTGTGAAAGAGCCTTAGATATTAATAAGAACCCTTACTTTGTTTTGTTAGCACAAATCGATGAAGCAGAAACAGAAATAGATTTAGGTACAATCCGCTTCTATACGGTTGAGTATGCGAAAAAACATAATGTCGAATTTATCCCTATTTACTGGGACCATTACCTTATGTTTTTTATTCCGGCTCTTTATAGAGAGGATACCCTTGAGATGTATCCTGATTTACCCAAGTCGACTAAGTTCGATAATTGGAAAAAAGCTGTTGAAAACAAATTTAACATTGTTATTTCTGCCGGCCTAGGCCAAATGTATACAATAAAGGATTTGCATAAAAGTTACATTGAAGCTAGAATTGCCTTAGTTTTGCCGGGTCTGATGGGGAAAAAGGGGTTTATCCAAAGGTTTTCTGATCTGGGTATATTCTCATTTATTTTTTCACAGGATGAGGAGAATGTAAAAAAATATTGCCAAAAAACCCTGGGCCCATTGGTAGAGCATGATGAAAAAACAACGGATGAATTACTGCCAACTCTGCGAAAATTTCTTGATTCCGGGCTTAACTGGAAGGTTACCGCCGACAGTATGTTTATCCATGTAAATACCCTGCGTTACCGGGTAGCTAAGATTGAACAGTTACTTGATGCTGATCTCTCTAGTATGAATGATCGGGTAAATCTGTATACGGCCATTAAAGTATGGGATACACTGACAGTGCTCGGCTTTTTAAATTAATTTTATGATTACGATAGTGCAGGAGGTGCAGAAGTATGTTTGGCTTTTTGCCGAACCTAGGGGTTCCGGAACTTATTATTATATTGATTATTGGATTGATTATATTTGGACCGGGTAAATTGTCAGGGGTTGGAAAGGCAATGGGAGATACTATTCGTGAATTCAGGAATTCTTTAAATACTGATGGCGATGCGAAAAAGCAAAATAATTAGTTGAACGTGTCGCTTATAGGCCCACAAGGTCTCTGCCTTAACGGAGGAACTAGGGGTTTCCATTGAAGAGACTTCGGCTTCATCGACAACTTGCTCAGATAGCTCAGGAATTGCAGAAATTCGTATCAACGCGGGGCTTTGTGCTCTTCAAAGCCCGTCCGTCAGATGGTTGCAAGTGCAATCTTCTAACAACCCTTGTCGCAAGGCAAGGCTGAACTGGCAGAAGTAAGGCAGAGGCCATAGTATTCGAAACGAGGAAGGGCCGAAGGTCAAGGAAGATTAAGAACGGTACGTTCGAAAAGTTCGTATAAGCAGATGTCTCGATATAGGGACCTATTCTGAGAGATAGTGGTGAAGCCACAACGGCTCAGAAAAGGGCTGAGAATTTTCAGGCACAATACCCGAATACTTAAATGAAAAATTAAATCAGGAGTAGCAGCCAATACTTACCGGTCGTTGTCTTGCCAAAAGACTGAAGCGTTGAGGACCCAATCTACCGATTAGACCCCTGTAGCGCCCGTTCGGTGGCTAAAAATACCAATTTAGCGCTTTTATCGTTACATAACAATAAGTATGATTTATTATATATAAAAAAGTACCATAGAAAGAAGAAGGGGGTTGCGAAGTGTGGGGTTGTGTCCGAAAACAGATGATTGTTACTTGCTTAATGGAGCAAACCTACTACCTGTTTTGAGGAGACAAATTGAGACTTATTATTGTACGAGAAATTATGACAAATGTGCCCGTTTTGAAATTATGTTAGTTGGCGGAAAAGTGCCGCCAACGCTTCTTCCTAATAGGAATATGTGCTATTCATGTAGGCCTTCAGATTGAATTCAGTTTTGGGAATGAAACCAAACATTGACACTTGCATTAATAAAAAACTTATGTTATTATAATAGTTGTCATGAAAAGCGTTCCTCGGTAGCTCAATGGTGGAGCACCCGGCTGTTAACCGGTAGGTTGCAGGTTCGAGTCCTGCCCGGGGAGCCATAGAAAAGCTTATCACACATGGTAGAAGTGCCATGTGTTTTGTTTTTGATCCCTAGTAAAAATGCGCGGTTGTTTACCACGTATTTCAGGCTGTCGACAAAGGTCTCTCGGATAAATTCGAGGAACTTAAATATTTTCCGAAGCGGGGCTCTACTTTAATCTGCCGGTTTTTATGGAGGGGTGGGTGGGGTTCTCAGGCTACCGATAAGGAGCGACTGGCCCCGCAAAACCGCAGACAAGAAGGCAGGAGGTTCCCGCATGTTTGAAGATGGCGAAGGCCGCCGGGAAGTCCGGCACTCAACTCAGGTTGAGTGTCCCGGACGGGAGGCGGCCTAGATATTAAGGATATCATCATGAGCCATCGAGTTCGGGAATACTGCCTTCTTGGCAAGGTTTTGCAGCATAAAGCTCCGTGGTAGCGGAGAGCCCACCCACCCCTTCTATAGACTGGCCTGAAAATATTGGAGCGGAGGAATTATTTAAGCTTTTATAGTTTTTCATAGTGCCGCGTCGTTTTTACTGTTAGATGCCATCGCCATTCTTTGATTTCTACTGTAACTCCGTTCCTTCAATTCAAATCCGATACGATTGAAGAATAATGCCCATTCCTTAAAGAAAAGACTTACTAAAACTTTAAATAAAGAAAAGAAACTAGCAAACCGTTCAGTGATTGGCCAGGTTAATTCATCTTCACCGCAAAGCGAGCCTTTATTTACCTGAGCAACTTTTACCCTAATTTCATTAAGTTTTAACTTTTTTTCTTTTTCATCAGACAGGGTCATGATTTGGTCGATTTCCCTTATTATATCCCGCGCCGTTCTGATTCGGTAATCGATTTGCCGGTAAAGCTGTTCTTCTATCAAGTTATATTCTTTCTTTAATTCATTGAGCCGCAGGGCAGCTTCGTAAGTGGCTTCCACAATTTCATCCCTTGTCATACTATCCGTTTCATAACTGAGAATATATTTCCAACTGGGCATGGTTAAACCCTGACGATGTTCTTCAAGGGTTTTATAAAACTGCCGGTAGCCGTATTTTTCCGGGTTTTCAAAAGCCAGACAGCCGGGGTCGAGGAACGGGGCCAATGGCGCTACAAAGAAACAGAGACGTTTATCAGCGTTAAACTTGTCCAGAAGCTCCCGGCAATAATCTACACATGATATAGCGTCGTGATAAGATTGTTTAGGAATTCCGGTCATAAAAAAGATGTCTATTTTTCGGCAGCCGTATTTAAAAGCAGAGGCGACGGTATTCTCAAAAACTTCATTTGGTACAGCAAACTTGCCGTTAAATCTGCGGATACGTTCAAGATGTGATTCCAAGGTGATTTCCAGACTAAACTTGGGGACAGCATCGGCTAATTTAGCAAAGAAATTATCGTCCCCCGGGAAAAACAGTTCGAAGACCAGTTCGTTTTTAATATCGGCTTCTTTAAGGAGTTTCAAAAATTCCTCAGTGTGAGCCGGCCCGGCCATGCGGAAATCGTTCAAAATAAAAATTGGGGCCCGGCCGAGTTTTTGTAAAAATAGTATGTCTTCCACCATGGTCTTGGGGGAGCGGTAGGCTGGTTTTTCCCGGTTACAAATCTTCTTGTACGCTGCCTGTGAGCCACCGCAAATAGAACAATTTTGAGTACAGCCACGCGATGTTAACAGAGCTGTAATCGGGTAATTAAGCCACTTTAAGTAAGGAACAGTATTATGCAAGTTAGCATATTTAAATACCGAGCGGACACAGTAACTATAGCTGGGAATGGAAACATAATCCATGTTATCCGGAACGTGTGTAAGCGGGTTTACCCTGACCTTGCCATCGGGCGTTTTCCATGTAAGGTTGGGAATATCATTGACCGGCATGCCCCTGCGGATAGCCAAAACTAATTGCTTCATCGGTTCTTCGGTAGAATCTCCCCGCAATACAAAATCCACCCATGGGTAATTTATAAGTTCTTCGTGATAGTATGAAGCAGATAAACCTCCAAAAACAACGGGAGTGTGCGGGTGATATTTTTTTACTATTTTAGCCACTTCTATACTGCCGTGTGCATGGGGAAGCCAATGCAGATCGATGGCAAACATTCTTGGGTTCAGCCGGGATATAACTTTTTCTACATCATATTTGGGGTCGCGCAGCATTTGATAGGCCAGGTTTATAATCTGTACGTTAAAACCGGCCTGTTCGAGAGCATCGGCTATACTGGTAATACCTACGGGATACATTTCAAAGGTGGCGGAAGACGGTACAACATCGCTGATAGGACCGAACATAATGGTATCTTTTCTAAAGTCATATACACTGGGAGCGTGTAAAAACACAACATCTTTTTTAAACATGAAGTTCACCTCATCCGGCTAATCTATAAAATCAGCAAGTTAATTTTATCACAAATTAACTGGTTAATAAACAATTAATATTGCAGTTAGCTGTTATTAACAAATTTAAAAAATAGTGTAACTATATTTAAAAATCATTAATGTAAAAAAAGCAGGCATGACCTGCTTCTTAAACGTTGTAATTTTGTTTAGTTGGCCTTTCAGCCAGGTTGATTTTGAATCTTTTCCACAGTAATCGCATTTCGGTGACAAACAGTTTCATAAACACTCCGGTCAGAGAGAAAATACTTCCGTATCGTTCCGAAATCGGCCACTTTAACTCATCTTTACCGCAGATAGTGTGGCGGTTCAACTGCTCAACCTTTTGTTTCAGTTCAGCAAGCCTTTCTTCTTTTTCTTTACTGTTTTCTATGGTAATTATTTCGTCTATTTCATCCATAACCTGTTGTGCGGCCCTGATCCGGAAGTCTATTTGTTCAAATAACTCTCTGTCAATCAAATTGAATTCATATTTTAGCCGGTTCAGCTTGAGGGCAGCTTCATAAGTCGACCGCACAATATCGTCCCTCGTCATGGTCTCGGTTTCAAAGCTGAGGATATGTTTCCAACTCGGCTGCAGGAGGGCTTGTCTGTGGTCCTCCAAAGTATGACAGAACTTTTTGTAGCCGTATTTTTCCGGCTGTTCGAAAGCCAGACAGCCGGGGTCTAGAAACGGTGCCAAAGGGGCTATAAACAGAGCCAGTCTCTTATCTCCGTTGAATTTCTCCAGCAAATGCCGGCAGTAATCGATGGAACCGATAACATCCTGATAAGTCTGGGTTGGAATACCGCTCATGAAGAAAATATCAATTTTGCGGCACCCAAATTTAAAGGCTGAGGCAATTGTATTTTCCACTTCTTCGTTACTGCAGGCAAATTTTCCATTTAGTTTCCTGATTGATTCAATATGGGTTTCCAGAGTCATTTCCAGACTGAACTTCGGTACGGCATCGGCGATTTTGGCAAAATAATCATCACCGGCAGGGTAGAATAATTCAATTACCAACTCGTTTTTGATATTCTCTTGCTTAAGTAAAGAGAAGAACTCATCAACATATTGAGGCCCAGCCTGCCGTAAATCATGCAATACAAAGATCGGGGCTCTGCCCAGTTTTTGAATTTGTTTTATGTCGTTTACAAGAGATTGAGGTGACCTGTATGCGGGTTTCTCCCGGTTGCATATATTTTTGTAGGCAAACCTGGAACCTCCACAGATGGAACAGTTCTGGGTACAGCCACGTGCGGTGAGCAGGGCAGTAATAGGGTATTTTAACCAGTCTGTATATGGAACAGTGTTGGCTAGGCTGCCATATTTAAATACAGACCTCACTACATAATGATAACAGGGAATGGAAACATAATCTATATTTTCCGGTACATGAGTAAGTGGGTTGACAACCACGGAACCATCGGGCTTTTTCCAGGTCAGGTTAGGGATAGATGCAAAAGATGAACCGTTCCTGATGGCCCACATGAGCTGTCTTACAGGTTCTTCTGTACTGTCTCCCCTGACAACAAAATCAACACAGGGGTATCTGATAAGTTCTTCGTGGTAATAAGATGCAGACAACCCACCAAAAATTATAGGTATGTCAGGATGGTACTTTTTACAGATTTTAGCTATTTCAATGCTGCCATGGCAATGTGGCAGCCAATGCAGGTCAAATGCAAAAGAACGTGGGTTCATCTTGGCAATTACTTTTTCAACGTCATAGCTTCGATCAGTTAACATCCGGTAAGCCATATTTATAATTTGCACATTGAACCCTTCCTGTTCCAGGGTTTCGGCGATACTGGTAATACCGATTGGATACATTTCAAAAGTAGGTGAAGAAGGGACCACATCGCTGATAGGGCCAAACATGATGGTATCTTTTCTGAAGTCATACACACTGGGAGCATGGATAAAAACCATGTCCCTTCTAAATAGATCTTTAATCATGAGGTCGCCTCTTTTCTATAATATAAATCATGACTGTGATTTAACAGTTGAATTTTGCAAAAAGAAGGACTTGCTAAAACACCTTAAATTTTATCATATAAAAATTTACAAATGAAGAGGAAATTTATATTTGCCTTGTTAATTTCAACTTTTACTGGAGTATTTCTCTTCCACGATGCTACAGGGCATGCAAACCTTCAATGTTGGAAAAAGGCCACAGGTTTAAAATTTGTTGCCATTTGGGTGATAATCAAAGAAAATAAACAATAAATTACCATTTTGGTCAAATTAGGTCAAATTTTATATTTGTATAAAAAGGGATGTTTTAAGCTATAATAAATGCAAGGTCAGGAAAAGTCAAAAAGGGGGGATACCTTTGCCAAGTTTAGTAGACTTTATTGAAGAATATATAAAACAGATGCTGCAAAAATCAGAAGTGGTACTGATTAGACGCAACGAACTGGCAGAAAAATTTGACTGTGTCCCTTCCCAAATTAATTACGTTTTAAGTACCCGGTTTACTATTGACCGCGGTTATGTAGTAGAAAGCAGGCGGGGTGGCGGAGGTTATATAAAAATATTGAAACTTAACGCCAAGGAAAAAGATAAATTGCTGGAAATCCTTTATAAGACTGTAGGTAATGAGATAAGCCTGGCAGGCGCCCTGGGCCTGGTAGAACGCTTATTTGATGATGAGTTAATTACTTTCCGGGAGGCTTCGATGATTGATAATGTAATTAGAAGGGTTACCGGCCATGATAAAAGCCGGAAAGGAGATATGTTCAGGGCGGAGATTCTTAAATCCATGCTAATGGCACTGTTAAAAGGGGGGTAAAAACAAATGTTGTGTGAAAAATGCCAGCAGCGGGCAGCAACGGTGTTGATCACAAAAATAGTTAACGGACATAAGACGGAAACCCGCTTATGCGAAGTTTGCGCCCAGCAGGAAAACGCCTTTGCTGTTCACCTGGAACCCAAGATGGTTTTGCATAACATCTTTGCCGATTTGTTTAATTCGGCGTACGGCGGACTGGACCAGCCTAAAGTTTCGTCAGCTTACGGAGCTAAATGCCCTGGCTGTGCATTTACCGATGCCCATTTCGCGAAGATAGGAAAATTAGGCTGTGATAAATGTTATCATACCTTTGAGGAGAAAATTGACCCTTTGCTGAGAAGAATTCACGGAACCAACAAACATACCGGAAAAGTGCCCTTTAGAACCGGCGGGACCTTGAAGATCCGGAAGGGCATAGATTCTTTGAAGTTGGAATTACAGCAGGCTGTTAAGCACGAAGAATACGAAAAAGCGGCAGAATTGAGAGATAAAATACGTGAGTTGGAAAAAAAACTGCATGAGGGGGAAAAATGATGTCTATCGAAAAAACTGTTAGCCAGCCGGTTAGCAACTGGGCCAAAGGTGACGGACCTGAATCTGATATAGTTATCAGCAGCCGGATAAGATTGGCCCGCAACATCAGTGGATATGCATTCCCCCATACAATGTCTAACCAAGCAGCCGATGAAATTTTAAATGCCGTACGGTTGGCTGTTGATAATGATGAGGTAAGGCAGGAATTCGGCCCACTGGAATTTGTGAGGCTGGAAGAGCTGAGCCCGGTAGAAAGGCAAATTTTGTTGGAAAAGCATTTGATCAGCCCTCAACTATTGGAAGATATAAAAAACCGGGCTGTAATCTTATCAGAAGATGAATTTTTGAGCATAATGATTAATGAAGAAGACCATTTGCGTATTCAACTGTTTTTGCCAGGCCTACAACTGGAGGAAGCCTGGCAGAAAGCTAACCGGGTTGATGATTTATTAGAGAAAACCCTTGATTATGCTTTCTGTGAGCAGCGGGGTTATCTGACGGCTTGTCCTACTAATGTCGGTACCGGGTTAAGGGCTTCTGTGATGTTGCATCTACCTGCCCTGGTAATAGCAGGCCAAATAAATAATATTATAACAGCTATATCCCAGTTGGGACTGGCCGTACGTGGTTATTACGGCGAAGGAACCAAGGCAGTGGGACATTTGTTTCAGATTTCCAACCAGATTACTTTAGGCCAGGCCGAAGAAGAAATAATCAGGAATCTCTTGACCGTAGCAAGACAGATTATCAATCAGGAACGGTCGGCGCGGGCGGCCCTTTATAAAAACAATAAAAGCCAGTTGGAGGATAAAATATTCCGGTCGTTGGGAATTTTAAGTTATTCTCGCATGATTACAACAGAAGAGGCCCTGACCATGCTTTCTGATGTCAGGTTGGGCATAGCTCTGGGAATACTGGACAATCTTACCCAGCGGGATATAAACGAATTAATGATGCTAATCAGGCCGGCCTTTTTGCAAAAAATGGCTGCCAGAGAGATGACAGCTCAGGAACGGGATACAGAGCGAGCGAGGATAATTCGTTTGCGAATGGAAAAACTAAAAAAGTAATTTGAGGTGAAGGCTATGTTTGCAAGATTTACAGAAAGGGCCCAAAAAGTATTAATGTTGGCCCAGGAGGAAGCGAAACGACTTAATTACACGTACGTTGGTACAGAGCATATTTTACTGGGGTTAATTCAAGAGGGTAGTGGTATTGCTGCAAAAGTACTTTATGAATTAGGCGTTGATTTCAATAAGGTCCGCTCTGAAGTAGAGAAAATGATTGGCAAAGGTGAATTTTACACCTTTGGTGAAATTGGACTTACCCCACGGGCGAAAAAGGTCCTGGAGCTGGCTTTTGATGAAGCTAGAAAACTGGGACACAACTACATTGGTACCGAGCACTTGCTATTGGGGCTCATCAGGGAAGGAGAAGGTGTCGCTGCTCGGGTTTTGCACAACTTGGGCGTAGATTTTCAAAGTGTGCAAAAGAGTGTCATCAGCATGCTGGGTACAGCGCAGCCTCATGGCGGTCCGGCTCAACCTGGTAAGAAGCAAGCCAACACGCCAACTTTAAACGAATTCGGGCGTGATTTAACTGAGATGGCCAGGGAAGGAAAGCTCGATCCCGTAGTTGGCCGGGAAAAGGAAATTGAAAGAGTGGTCCAGGTGTTGAGCAGGCGGACCAAAAACAATCCAGTTTTAATTGGTGAACCGGGTGTTGGGAAGACAGCTATTGCCGAGGGATTGGCGCAAAGGATTATTGCCGGTAATGTACCGGAAACATTGAACGACAAAAGGGTTGTAACGCTTGACATGGCTTCGGTGGTGGCGGGTACAAAATTCAGGGGGGAATTTGAAGACCGCCTGAAAAAGGTTATTGATGAAATCAGGGCTGCCGGGAACGTGATCCTTTTTATTGATGAATTGCATACCCTGATTGGCGCTGGAGCGGCCGAAGGCGCTATCGATGCTGCTAACATTTTAAAACCTGCTTTAGCCAGAGGAGAATTACAGTGTATCGGCGCTACCACGCTGGATGAGTACAGAAAGCACATTGAACGGGACCCGGCATTGGAACGCCGGTTCCAACCCATTACTGTTGATGAGCCGACGGTAGAAGAGTCAATAGACATTCTTAAAGGCTTGCGGGACAGGTATGAGGCTCATCACCGGGTCCAGATTACAGACGAGGCTATTAACAGCGCTGTCAGGCTTTCAGACCGGTATATTACTGACCGGTTCCTGCCTGACAAGGCTATTGACCTTATTGATGAAGCTGCTTCCAGGGTAAGACTGCAGACTTTTACCGTACCGCCGGATGTGAAAAAGCTGGAAGCAGAGTTGGAGGAAATAAAGAAAGAAAAAGAAGCCGCCATTTCAGCTCAGGAGTTTGAAAAGGCTGCCGGTTTGAGGGATAAAGAACAAAAACTCAAAGCCAAACTGGAAGATACCAAAAAAGGCTGGGAAGAGAAGAAAGGATTGGCAAAGAAGGCAGTAACAGAAGACGATATAGCTCATATTGTTTCCTCCTGGACCGGGATTCCTGTCAGTAAACTGGCCCAGGAAGAAACAACCCGCCTGTTAAATATGGAAGAAATATTGCATCAGCGGGTAATTGGGCAAGATGAAGCGGTCAAAGCTGTAAGTCGTGCTGTTCGCCGGGCCAGAGCAGGGTTAAAGGATCCCAAGCGGCCCATCGGTTCCTTCATTTTCCTTGGCCCCACCGGTGTGGGTAAAACTGAGTTAGCCCGGGCTCTTGCGGAGGCTTTGTTCGGCGATGAGGATGCCATGGTCAGGATTGATATGTCTGAATATATGGAAAAACACGCGGTATCCAGGCTGGTTGGAGCTCCTCCGGGGTATGTTGGCTACGATGAAGGTGGGCAGCTAACAGAGGCTGTCCGCAGAAAACCATATTCCGTAGTATTGCTGGATGAAATAGAGAAGGCCCATCCGGAAGTTTTCAACATTCTTCTGCAGGTACTGGAAGACGGAAGGCTCACTGATGCTAAGGGAAGAACCGTGGATTTCAGGAATACCGTGATTATCATGACCTCCAACGTCGGAGCGCATCTGATTAAAAAAGAAGCTACTCTTGGGTTCAAGACAACAGCCCAGGACACCAATTATGACAACATGAGAGAACGGGTTACCGGCGAGCTTAAGCGCACATTCCGGCCGGAATTCCTGAACAGGATTGACGAAATAATTGTTTTCCATTCCCTCAAAAAAGAGCATATTAAGAAGATAGTTGAACTGATGCTCAAAGAAGTTGCCGAACGGATGAAAGAGAATGATATAGAATTAGAAGTCACAGACGAGGCCAAAGAACTTTTGGCCAAAGAAGGATTTGACGAGATGTATGGGGCCAGACCGTTGCGGCGGGCTATTCAGAAAACAGTGGAAGATCAACTTTCCGAAGAATTTTTAAAAGGGACTTTCAAACCGGGTGATAAAGTAGTAGTTACTGCGAAAGACGGACAAATTGTGGTAAGTAAGGCAGTTGTTGTTTGATTAAGGGGGTGTTTTTCACCCCCTTCAATTTGTAGACAAAATTACCACGATTGAGGGGAGCTTAAATAATTTTTCCGCTCCGGTATTTTCAGGCCGGGCTATAGGAGGGGTGGGTGGGGTAGCCCAGTCACCCCACCCACCCCTCCATAAAAACCGGCGGATTAAAGTAGAACCCCGCTTCAGAAAATATTTCAGTTCTCCAAATTTATCCGAGAGACCTTTGTCGACAGCTTGAAAGGGGGTAAAAAACCCCCTTTTTTTGTGGACGCGGGAAAAAAATGCAGGTAATTGGTAAATTATGTCGAAAGATTATTAAAAAAGATTGGCCAAGCCTATAGCAGTCGGTTCCTTTTGGAGGGGCTAAGATGACTGATGAGGAGAAGACGAGGGAACAATTAATCGAAGAATTAAAACTGATGCGCAGGTTGGTAGAGCTGTTTACTTTAACTCCTTTGTGTAAAAGCAATGATAGGCTTTTTCCCATCCAGGCCTTAGTTGAGGATATTGCTGACCGGGAGAAGGCTGAAGAGGCGCTTAGGCTGATTGAAAAACGGTACAGGGATATTGTGGAAGAAATAGTGCAAAAAGACCGCCGGATTCAAAAGGAACTGCAGTTAGCCAATACTATTCAGTCAAGCCTATTTCCGGTCAACCTGCCGCAGGTTCCGGGAGCTACACTTGCTGCCACGGCTGTATCTGCCAATGAAGTAGGCGGAGATTATTGTGACCTCTTTGTAACAAAAAACAAAAAATTAGGCATAGCTATCGGCGATGTTATGGGCAAGGGTGTGCCGGCTGCCTTGTTTGTTGCCATGACCTATGCTTTTGTCCGCAATTACGCTTTTGACCTGGATAGCCCCAGCGCCTTGGTTAACCGGGTAAACAGAAGCTTATTTCCTCAGTTGGAATTTGCCGAGCAGTTTATTACTTTCTTTTACGGTCTATACAATCCTGAAACAAGAGAACTCAGGTACGCTAATGCCGGGCACAACCCGCCAATTATATACCGGGCCGATAAGGATGAATGTGAAAAACTGAAACTGAGGGACTTTTTCATGGGTGGACGTCAAGATGCCCAGTACAGGGAAGGGGCTTGCATATTAAATCCCGGTGATGTAACACTTTTTTATACCGACGGTTTAAAAGAAGCTAGAAACAGGGCTAAGGAACAGTTTGGTATGGAACGGATAACGAAATTATTGAAGGAAAGTCATATATATGACCCGGCCAGCATTCAGGAACTGATTTCCTATGAATTTATGGACTTTCTGGCAGGAGAGCCGCCTTGCGATGATGTGACTATGATCGTGATTAAAATAGACGGTTAAAAAATTATAATAAAATATGACAGGTAACTAAGGCAATGATTGTATTGTTAAGAATGTATCAAAGTGATATAATATTATGATATAACATTATGTTAAGTACAATTGGAAGGATTGATAGGGTGAGCCGGGTTAGAGTTCGATTCTGTTGTCAGGAATGCGGGTTTGAAAGCCTGAAATGGCTTGGACGCTGTCCTTCTTGTGAATCTTGGAACAGCTTTGTTGAAGAACCGTTGCCTGCCAAGAAGGGTGCTGCGGGAAGCGGGAATTTACAAATGTCCGGCCAACCCGTTTCTATAAACGATGTTGTAACGGTGGAAGAGATAAGATACTGTACCGGTATTGGGGAATTAGACCGGGTCCTTGGTGGTGGTATTGTTCGTGGTTCCCTCATATTAATTGGCGGCGACCCGGGTATAGGCAAATCTACCCTGGGGCTGCAGGCGGCCAGCGCCATCAGTATAAAGACTGGCCGGGTTCTTTACGTTTCCGGAGAAGAATCTATTCACCAGACTAAGCTGCGGGCGCTCCGGTTGGGGGCGGCTTCCCCGGACCTATACATAGTATCGGAAACGAGTTTAGAGGGAATCTTAAGACATATTGAAAAGTTACAGCCCAACCTGGTGGTGGTTGATTCAATACAAACAGTATTTACGGAGGAAGTACATGCTGCTCCCGGCGGTGTCAGCCAGGTCAGAGAGTGCACGGCTCACCTGATGCGGTTGGCCAAATCAACAGGTATCCCCGTTTTTATCGTCGGGCATGTGACCAAAGAGGGGTACCTGGCGGGGCCACGGGTTCTGGAGCATATGGTAGATACCGTCCTGTATTTTGAAGGTGACCGTCATCATAATTTCCGGGTATTAAGGGCCGTAAAAAACCGCTTTGGCTCCACCAATGAAATTGGTGTTTTCGAAATGGGGGAACACGGTTTAGTTCCGGTAGCAAACCCGTCTGAAATTTTTTTGGCTGAAAGAACTCCCGGTGCTACGGGATCTGTCGTGATTCCTGCCGTGGAAGGGACCAGGCCTGTGTTGGTTGAGGTTCAGGCCCTGGTTTCACCTAGCAATTTCGCTGCGCCCCGCCGGATGACCAAAGGAATAGACCACAATCGCGTTTCTTTATTGGCTGCCGTATTGGAGAAACGCGTTGGCCTGCATTTGGCTAACCAGGACATATTTGTCAATGTTGTCGGCGGTGTTAAGCTGGATGAACCGGCTATAGACCTGGGACTTGTGGCCGCTATAGCGTCCAGCCTGAAGGAGGTCCCGGTCAATCCCCAGACGCTGGTTGTGGGAGAAGTGGGGCTGACAGGTGAAGTAAGGGCTGTTGGGCAACTGGAAAAGCGGGTTAAAGAAGGGGCTAAACTTGGCTTTAAGCATATAATTGCTCCGGGCGGGAATAAAGTCCAGAGCCTTGAGGTTAATGGGATTAATATAATTCCTGTCAAATCGGTGGCCGAAGTAATGGATATAATTTTGGGGGGTGATTAATTGAAAGAAGAAGTTTTGCTTGATGAGGAATTTCTTAAGGCTATCAGGATTTTAGCGCCGGGTACCCCGCTTAGGGAAGGGTTGGAAAATATTCTTAAAGCCAAGACAGGCGCTTTGATTGTAATTGGCGATTCCCCCCAGGTGCTGGATATAGTGGAAGGCGGTTTTGATATCAGTACAGATTTGACTCCTGCTAACCTCTATGAGCTGGCGAAAATGGACGGAGCTATTATTCTAAGCCATGATGCCAAGAAAATATTATTTGCCAATACCCAGTTAATTCCTGACCCTAATATTCCTTCCCAGGAAACGGGAATCAGACATCGGACGGCTGAGAGGGTTACCAGGCAAACAGGAGCCTTAGTTATATCAATTTCTCAGCGGCGTAGTGTTATTACTCTGTACAAAGGAACAACCAAGTATGTATTGCGGGATATCAATGTAATTTTGGCTAAAGCAAACCAGGCCCTACAAACTCTGGAGAAATATAAGGTCGTACTGGATAAAGCTTTGGCCACCTTAAGCACCCTGGAATTCCAAGACCTAGTAACTTTGTATGATGTGGCCAAAGTTGTACAAAGAACAGAAATGGTTGTCCGAATAGTGAAAGAAATAGAGACTTATATCAGTGAACTTGGCACCGAAGGGCGCCTCATCAGTATGCAGTTGGAGGAACTGGTTGCCGATGTAGAGGATGACGGGTTATTAATTATACAGGACTATTACCAGGTAGAGGATAAAAAACCGGAAGATATATTAGCCACTATTGGACAGTGGAGTTCGGAAGATTTGCTGGACTTGACCCTGATATGCCGGGCTTTGGGTTATACGGGAAGCGCAAGTATTCTGGACCAATCTGTTTCACCGAGAGGATACCGGATACTGTACAAGATACCACGCCTGCCCTGGCCTGTAATTGAAAACCTGGTAAACAATTTCAAATCGTTGCAGCGCATTTTAAATGCTTCCATTGAAGAACTGGATGACGTGGAGGGCATTGGCGAAGTGCGGGCCCGGGCTATTAAAGAGGGTCTTAAGAGATACCGCGACCAAGTTCTCTTGGATAGACACCATTTTTAAGGCTGACAAAAGGAGAAGCGAAACATTAAGGCCCATACCGGGTTTTACCCGTATGGGCCTTCTCAGCTATATGAAGAGATTTGAGTAATAAACTATGTAAAATTGAATACCCTTAATGTAGAGAGCTTTTTATGCTCTTTAATAAAAATGTCGTACAAATTGAGGTCTAACAGGTTACAAAGCGCCGCCAGGTAAAATAAAGACCTGCCAATTTCCGTTTCGACAATTTCCCGGCAGTTTTCACAAAGCGCTCCTTCTAAATGTGAGTCTGTATATGCCTTTAAATCGGCTAGAGTTGCACCGGCCGGTATTTCCTTTTTTTCGGCCTTTATTTTTGTACAACCGCAGTTGGTAACGGATTTTGTAACAGCTCTGTTTATTCTGGAACCGGCCTCCTGAGATTTGGACAACACATCAAGAATGCTATGGTGCCTGATTAACAGCTCTGCGACAGTATTTTGAAATTCGTCGCAAAGTAAATCTTTCATTGCTCGTTTCCTCCCCAAGCGCTCAGTTTTGGCAAACCCTTCCTGGCTTTAATTATACGTGCGGGGTTATTGCCCTGTCAATGGCTAAGCTATCTAAAAATAGTTATTGACTTACCAAAGGCCTTGTGATATAATCATATATTTATTTGACATTAATGTATTATTATGCTATACTTGAAAGGAAACGATTCTTGTAGGAGGTAAACTGATGTTCAATATTGGGGATAAGGTCGTGTACCCCATGCACGGCGCCGGTATTATAGAAGCCATCGAAGAAAAAGAAGTTTTGGGCGAAGTACGCAGCTATTATGTAATGCGCTTGCCTATTGGGGATATGAAGGTTATGATACCGACCAGTAATGTGAAGGATTTAGGTTTGCGGCAGGTAATTGACGAGGAAGGTGTACAGCGGGTCTTGAATATTTTAAGTGAAAAAGATACTGCCATGTCTGCAAATTGGAATAAACGGTACCGTACCAATATGGAAAAGATTAAAAGCGGAAATATTTTTGAAGTGGCTGAAGTTGTGAGAAACCTCATGCGACGTGACCAGGAAAAGGGATTATCCACGGGTGAGCGGAAAATGCTGGAAAATGCCCGCCAGATTTTAATCAGTGAGTTGGTTTTGGCACGGGGAGTTAAAGAGGAAAAAGTTCAATCAATGTTGGATGAGGTATTTGCATAATACGTCAGATTTGCTGACGTATTATTCCTTTTTCAACCCTGACAGAATTCTACACGATTTGCTTGCCAGAAGATATATGGTGGCGTATAATGGTAGCAATGGTGGGGAACTACTTTTTTTTGAAAGGGGGGAAATGAGAATGCTTAAAAAAATTCTTAGGGGCATTATCATATTTTTATTTTTGGGAGCCGGTTTTACACTAAGTTTATATAATACTCCGCATAGGATTGGCGACCTTGTTATTGATTCTCCTGTGATGCGGTATGGGATAATCGGATTGATTACCGGCTTAAGCGGACTTATAGGTATATTATTGGCCCCGACTTTGGTAACAAGGATTATTGCAACCACTTCCTGGATAGAACAAAGGCTGAATAAAATGTCTATGCAGGAGATAGTGGGGGGAGCTCTTGGACTCATATTCGGGTTGGTTATTGCTACTTTGCTGGGCAGCGCTATTTCCTGGATTCCGTGGGTATGGGTAAGCGGAGTCCTGAAAATTTTGGTTACCGTTTTGCTGGGGTATTTGGGTTTAAGCATCGGGACCAAAAGGAAAGAAGAATTGCTGGGGTTTTTACCACGTTTCGGCAAAGAGAAGCCAGCCAAGATTGACGCAAAAACAGATTTAGCATATAAAATTCTTGATACCAGTGTTATTATCGACGGGAGAATTGCGGATATTTGCAAAAGCGGTTTTATCGAAGGGACGCTGATTATTCCTACATTTGTTCTCGAGGAACTCAGACATATAGCCGATTCCTCTGATGCTCTTAAAAGAAACAGGGGGCGCAGAGGCCTGGATATTTTAAATAAAATTCGCAAAGAACTTGATGTAATGGTCCGAATATACGAACAGGATTTTGAAGATTTGTCTGAAGTGGATACCAAGCTGGTCCGGCTGGCGCAAATTCTACAGGGTAAGATTATTACCAATGATTTCAACCTCAATAAAGTTGCGGAATTGCACGGCGTAAAAGTGCTGAATATAAACGAACTGGCCAATGCTGTAAAACCAATTGTCCTCCCCGGGGAAGAGATGATGGTGCAGGTCATTAAGGACGGCAAAGAAATGGGCCAGGGGGTTGCTTATCTGGATGATGGGACCATGATTGTTGTCGACGGTGGCAAAAAATTTATCAACCAAACCATTGGGGTCCTTGTAACCAGTGTACTGCAAACGGCAGCGGGCCGTATGATATTTGCCAAGCCGAAACAGGGAAAACATCCTGAAAGTATGGAGACATCAGTACCCAACTTTGACGAGGTGAATATGATTGGCTGACAAATGTGTGGCGATAATTCCTGCCGCCGGTCAGGGTAAACGGATGAATGCCTCCGTTAATAAACAATTTTTGTCCTTGCAAGGTATGCCTGTTATAGTGCATACCTTGCGGGTTTTTGACGAGTGTGCGGCAGTGGACGAAATTATCCTGGTAGCGGCGGCCGGGGAAGAACATCTTTACCGGAAATTGATAACGGAGTATGAAATCAGGAAATTAACCGGTATTGTAACGGGAGGCCGAGAAAGGCAGGATTCCGTTTACAACGGGGTATTAAGCATACGGGGAGATTGTGAAATCGTTATTATCCACGATGGGGCCAGGCCGCTTATTACCCAGGACCTTATTCTTAAAACTATTGCCGCTGCCCAAGAAACCGGGGCAGCCGTTGTTTGTGTGCCTGTAAAAGATACCATCAAAGTAGTTGGGGAAAACCAAAGGGTGAAAAAAACCCTGGACAGGCAGTTGTTATGGCAGGCCCAAACCCCGCAGGCGTTCAGGTACGGTATTTTTATTGAAGCTATTGAATCTGCCCGCGCTGATCGTTTTATGGGGACAGACGATACCAGCTTAGTGGAACGTTTGGGTGGCGATGTCAAGGTAGTGCTGGGTTCTTATGAAAATTTGAAAATCACTACGCCTGAAGATTTAATTCTTGCTGAGGCGATTATGGCGAGGAGGAATAAACAGTGCGGATAGGCATAGGATATGACGTACACCGTTTGGTGCCCGGCAGGCCCCTTATTCTTGGCGGAGTTAACATTCCGTATGAAAAGGGGTTGTTAGGCCATTCTGATGCTGATGTTTTAATTCATGCTATTATGGACGCACTGCTTGGCGCAGCCGGGGAGGGTGATATTGGCCGGCACTTTCCCGATTCTGATGAGGCTTATAAAGGTATCTCCAGTCTTCTTTTGCTGAAACGGGTGGCGCAGGTTATTCGTGATAAAGGGTACGAAGTGAACAACGTAGACAGCATTATTATTGCTCAGAAGCCCAAAATGGCGCCTTACATAGAGCAAATGGTGCAAAATATTGCCGGTATTTTGCAGGTTAATGCAGCAGGTATAAATGTAAAAGCTACCACAACAGAAGGTCTTGGCTTTACCGGTTCAGGTGAAGGTATCGCCGCCCAGGCGGTGGCAACGATTATAAAAAATGAATAATAGTGGCAGATGAACAAATAATAT
Organism: Thermincola ferriacetica; assembly: GCF_001263415.1. Taxonomy (NCBI): domain Bacteria; kingdom Bacillati; phylum Bacillota; class Clostridia; order Eubacteriales; family Thermincolaceae; genus Thermincola; species Thermincola carboxydiphila. The sequence goes on along the minus strand of NZ_LGTE01000030.1, from coordinate 11,532 downwards.
ACCTAGCTACTGGTGTAACGGGGTGATAGCATGAGGTTAGTTCGCCTATTAACAGGAGTGATTTTACTGTTGACCGTTATTGGTTGTCAACCTGGCGAAGGAGATAAGGTAGATATCAGTAAGGTATCCGATATAGGGTTTCATGTGCTGCAGGATAAAGAGATTCCACAGCGGATAAAAAATTTTCTGGAAAATAACAAGGAAATTGAACAAGCCATGCTGGTGGACGATGACGGAACTTTTTATGCGGTAATTACCAGAGGCCGAAAAAACACGGGCGGGTACGGGGTGGAAATAGAAAAGATTACTTTACGCCTTGTTGACGGTAATAGCAAGCTTACTGTTTATGTCAGATATACCGACCCCAAGCCGGGAAGTGTGGTGACGCAAGCCTTGACCTACCCCCACCTGGTAGCTGAGGTTAATCTGAAACAAAAACCGCAGGAAATAAAGTTTGACATTAAAACTAAAAACCAGCGATAGAACTTAATTCAAAAAGATATTAGTGACTATTTTGCCCTGGCGGGAATTAACTGCCAGGGTTTTTGTTAATTACGTTTTTCTTTAAACTGTAGTAGTAAACGGTGTAGCCTGGTATTAATTTCAAAGAGAAAAATTCAGAATTATGTTGAAATAACGGACTATTTGTGATATTAATAAAAATAGTAGCAATTTTTGTATTTTACTGGGAAGGAGATTACTGTGGGTAAAGAGAGGATTGCAGAAACTGATTTATCCAGAGCCCAGTTTTTTTCTTATTTATATAAAAAAGGTCTTGAAATAGGTACCGATGTGGTGGGAAAATTTATTGATTCTTACAAAGAATTCAGTGGAAGCAGCGAATGGACAAAGCTTACGGCAGCAAACGAACTTACTGAGGTTCCGAAATTATTTATAAGAAAAACTAAAGGGATAGTGGTCGTACCTTTTCAGACAGGAAAGATTAAGGCGTTTTTGGCTAATTGCCCGGACGATCATTTTTTAATGCATTTCGATGCCGGGCGACTAATTTTGCAGTGCCCAATATGTCAAAAAGCCTTTTATCTTGGAAATTCCGGACAGGAAGGTGAGGGGATTAGCGGGCTTGTCGAACTGCCGGTTAGGGTTGCTGACGGTTACCTGTCAGTAATGCTTTCCGCATAAAAACTTAATAAGTGTAGGGGGTGACACAGGCAAGATTGTAGCAGGTCTTATAACAAGGGTTAATTTTTTTGTTTGTTTGTTATGTATTGAAATGAAGGCGGAGGTGTTTAGAAATTGTCTATTGAAAAAATTTGGGCCAAAGGTGTTACCCGAAGGGATTTCATCAAGCTCTGCAGCGCTGCGGCTGCTGCTTTGGGTCTTAGTGAAACCATGGTCCCTAAATTTGTATCAGCCGCTGAAAAAGCGGCAAAAAAACCCCCTGTAATCTGGTTGGAGGGGCAAGATTGTGCCGGCTGTACCGAATCTTTTGCTTCCAATCTCAATCCCGGTACTGCTGAAGTTCTACTGGATACCATATCGCTAAGGTATCACGAAACCTTGATGGCCGGCACAGGCGATGTTGCCGAGCATGCCCTGGAACAAACCCTGGAAGAGGGCAATTACATTTTGGTTGTTGAAGGTTCCATTCCGACCGTTGACGACCGTTTCTGTGTAATTGGGGGTAAACCGTTTAGAGAGACATTACTGAAAACTGCGGAAAAGGCTGCTGCAATTATTGCTTTTGGCACCTGCTCTGCATACGGCGGTATTAATGCCGCGGCGCCGACTAAATCTGTCGGTGTACAAAGTATTGTTAAAGACAAGCCGGTTATCAATCTCCCCGGTTGTCCCGGTAAGCCCAGCAGGCTTGTAGCTACCCTGCTGTATTACCTGTCTACCGGCAACCTACCGCAAATGGACAAATATAATCGCCCTCTGGCATTTTACGGCAAATTGCACCATGACAACTGTCCAAGACGGGGGCATTTTGAAGCCGGTCATTTTCTGACCGACTGGAATGACCCTAAACAGGTGGACTGGTGCTTACTACTTGTAGGCTGTAAAGGGCCCAAGACCTATACCGATTGCCCGCAGGTATGGTGGAATGACGGGGCCAGTTATTGTGTAAATGCCGGTTCTCCCTGCTCAGGCTGTACACAACCCGAATACTATGCCGGATTTGCGCCGCTTTACGTTAAACAGGAAAACTTCATGATGCCCGGTGTTGCCGGTATTAGTGCCGACACTGTCGGTAAAGTTTTAGGCGGCGCTACGGCCGTGGGCCTTGGTGCTCACTTGGCGGGAAGTGTGGCTGCAGGAAGGTTATCTAAAAATAAACGTAGCCATAATGAACCCCTTACTTTGAAAGAAGAAAAAGAAGCTGTTTCCGTGAAGAACAAGTCTGCCAATAACCAAAGGGAAATTGCAAAGGACCATACTCTGAAAGGTAAAGGGGGTAGGGATTAATGGCACAAAAAATTGTAATTGATCCCGTGACGAGAATTGAAGGCCACCTTAGGGTGGAAGTGGAAATAGAGAATGGCGTGGTCAAAGATGCCTGGTCCAGTGGTACTATGTTCAGGGGCTGGGAAGTTCTTTTGCAGGGTAAAGACCCGCGGGATGCCACTTATGTAACGGAAAGGGTTTGCGGCGTTTGCGCCGGATCTCATGGCTGGGGTTCCTCTCTGGCGCTGGATGATGCATTCGGGGCGCAGGTTCCCGACGCAGGAAGGATTTTGAGAAACCTGATGCTGGGAGCCATGTGGCTGCATGACCATCCGCTCCATTTCTATCATTTATGCGCTCTCGATTATATTGATGTAATGGCTGTTGCCAACTACAAGGGAAATGATCCCGGGCTTCTGGCCGTAAAAGATAAAATTGTTAAGCTGGTTCAGGCCGGAGATGCCGCACCTTTGACTCCGCGTTACGAACCTGACCAATACTGTGTTAACGACCCCGAACTGGCCACTGTTGCCGTGTCTCATTATTTGAAGGCTTTGGAAATGCAGGCCAAAGCCAAGAAAATGTCTGCTCTGTTCGGTGGTAAGCAACCCCACCAGTCCAGTATTATTGTAGGAGGGGTAACCTGTTACCCCAACCCGCAGTTGGTTGCTCAGTTCCGCTCCCTATTGATGGAACAAATTGAGTACCTGGAGAACATTTACTACAAAGATGTAATTGCCTTTGGTACCGGTCCGCTTTTACCGCTGGCACAGTCGGGGTTGGGCGGAGGTAAGCCGAACTATCTGGCTTTCGGTGGTTTCCCACAAGACTCTGAAGGTAAAGACCTGTTCTTTAAGCGGGGTCTCATCCTGAACGGTAACCTGTCTCAGGTAATGGAAGTAAATATAGACAAGATTACCGAGGAAGCTAAGTACGCTTGGTATGCCGTGGAAGAGCCTCTGACACCGCTGAAGGGGAATACCGAGCACAAGCTGGACAAGCCTGACGCTTATTCCTTCATCAAGGCGCCCAGGTATGACGGCGAGATCCTTGAAGTAGGACCGCTGGCCAGAATGATGGTTATGCAGCCAAAAGCATTTATGGACCTGGTTGAGAAATATAAAATTAAGCCAGGTGTTGTGGCACGCCATGCTGCCAGAGCCGTGGAAACTATCATGCTTGCTCATAAGATGGTTGAGTGGCTGGACGAACTCGAAAGTTTAATGAACCGGGGAGAAGTGAGAATCCACGATACGGCGCACTGGGAAGTTCCTGAATCGGCTCAGGGAGCGGGTTTACTGGAAGCTCCCAGGGGAGCGCTGGCTCATTATATCGACATTAAGGACAAGAAGATTGCTAACTACCAGATGGTGGTTCCGTCTACCTGGAACCTGTCCCCACGGGATAATAAAGGCAACCGGGGACCTGTTGAAGAGGCGTTAATCGGAGTTCCTGTTCCGGATCCGAAGAACCCCATTAATCTAGCGCGGGTAATCAGGTCTTTTGACCCATGCATTTCCTGTGCCGTTCACCTCATTGAACCTAACACCAACGAAATTCTCAAATTCAAAATCAGTTAGGGGTGAAGCACAATGGCCAAAGCATCTGACCATCCGTTTCCACACAGGTTTTTCCATATGATCAACCTGATCAGTATGGCTATGCTGACCGTAACCGGTTTTTATATCCACTACCCTTTTACCGGCGGATATATGTGGTTGGCCCGTTTCCTGCACTTTGTGTTCATGTACGTTATTTTACTGAACCTTGGGGCCCGGATATATTATGCCGTTTTTGGCAAGTATAGTGATGGCCGGGAGTTTATTATTACTAAACAGGACATTAAAAACATCTGGCCCATGATAAAATACTACCTTTTTATAGGCCCCCATGTGCAGACAGGGAAATACAACCCGTTGCAAAAAATGAGTTACGTTGTGGTTGTTTTTGCCATCATCTTCCAGGGGATTACCGGTTTTGCCCTTTATTGGCCGGTGGCCTTAAGCGGCGTTGTTGATTTCCTGGGGGGCATAGCCAGTGTTCGGGTAATTCATTATGGTATGATGTGGTTCTTTATTGTATTTACCGGTATCCATTTCTATCTCAGTTTCACTGAATCGATTGCTGCTGTGAAGCTGATGATGCTGGGAATTGCTGACGAAGAATAGGTGAATGGGTTTGCAGAAAATCGTTGTTTTGGGAGTGGGCAATATCCTTTTCCAGGATGAAGGGGTGGGTATTCATGTTATCCAGGCCCTGCAAAAGATGAATTTGCCGGAAAACGTTGACGTTATTGAGGGCGGAACTGCCGGGTTGGAACTGCTCCCATTGATTGAGGATTACAGTCACATGATTGTAGTGGATGCAGTGAATGCCGGAGAAAAACCCGGTACCTTGTTCAGGTTTAAGCCTGACGATGTTACGGGATTTCCCGGCAATATAGAAACTTCGGTGCATCAATTGGGGTTACTGGAAGTGCTGCAAATGGGGAAGCTTATCGGCAAACTGCCTGATACGGTAATTATTGCAGTACAGCCCAAATCTTTTGACTGGGGTATGGAGCTTACTCCGGAACTGCAGGCAAAAATGCCGCAGATAATTGATTTGGTTTTCAAAGAAATTAAAAAAATCAACAAATAGGAAGCGGGCCGTGTTTTGCGGCCCGCTTTCAGATTATGGACAAAGGTTATTCTGGCAAATTTGGGGAGGTTAAATGTTTTTCGGAGCGGGGCTCTGGTTTAATCCGCTGTTTTTTTATGGAGGGGTGGGTGGGTTTAAGTCAAATAATTTTATTTTCTCTTGGGGGAAAAATTTTTTGAAAATACGCCTTTGGCTATTGACGGCAAATTGTCAAGAGGGTAAAATAACAAATAAGTCATAACGTGACACGTGCGTCATAAAAATGTACTGAGGTGAAAATATGCGCGGTGATACTGAAAAACTTTCCTTCAAGCAGCGGCAGATTTTGGAACGGGAAGAGCAGATTCTGAACGTTGCCCGGCGCATGTTTGCAGAAAAGGGTTTTTATGGCACCAACCTCAATGACGTTGCCGCAGAAGTGGGGATTGCCAGGGGAACTATTTATCTTCATTTTCCTACCAAGGAGCAATTGCTCGCAGCAATTATAAGAAAGGCCGATGAACAACTGATGGCCCGGTTGAGCGGGGTGATAAAACCGCTGGATGACCCTTTGACGAAGCTGGAAAAAATATTCAGGCAGTATTTGCAAACCTGTCACGAATATGAAGACTTAATCCGGGTAATGTCCCATGAGCTGAGGCGTGCTGTGGGGAGCCGGCTTTATGAAGAAAAGGGAAATAAATCGGTAACGGTTCTGGTGGAAAATACGATTAATGAAGCTAAAGCAAAAGGCCTCGTAGACCCCGAAATAGATACTACTATTGCGTCCCGTGCATTTTTCAGTGTTGTAACGGTGGAAACCTTCAAGGAAGCCCGTGAGGACAAAAATTTATCCGTAGAAAAAATTATAGAATCAGCGCTTAAAATATATTTCCAGGGAATTGCAAGCAGGAGGGAATAACTGTGGCATATCAGAACAGGAGAAGAAAAACGGCAATAATTTTACTGGTTATTTTGTTGTGTGGCCTGACGGCGGGCATCAGTATGGCCGGACAGGATAATAATTCCGGTAATTATAATTTGTCGGCTTTTTCAGGATTTGCCTTGAACGGAACGGGAAATGTTAAGGATACCGTATATGACAGAGCTTATGGTACTACGGCTAACAAATCCGGTAAAGTCCGAAAATTGACCCTGCAGGAAGCGGTAAACCTGGCGATGGAAAACCACCCGGAGATTAAGGCAATCAGTCAGGATGTTTTAATGCGGGAACAGGATTTTGAAAAAGCCCATTACTATGCCGATAAGATTAAAGACGCGGAAGATAAAGCCGAATACGGTGAAGATATGCTCAGACTCTTGCGGGAGCAACTGGCTCTGATTCCTGATCCTAACGACCCGGCCTACAAGCCTACATACGACTATCTGACAGCTCAGATTGCCGAAATTGAGGCTGCCTTAAAAGAGGCGGAGCCGTACAGAATAGATAATTATGAAAATGCCAAAATAGCCTATCTTTATGAGAAACAGGCTGAAACAGGTCTCAAAATAACTAAACTGGCGGAAAAGGTGGTCAGGCAAAAGATTTCTTTACTGGTCAGCAAACAGTATTTTGATGCCATAAAATATCGCAAAATTGAGGAAGTCAAAAAGCTGGCCTATGAAAGAGCTGTCAGGCAGGCCGAAGCGGCTCAGCAGTCTTATGAAGTCGGTTTCCGACCGAAGGATGATTTTCTGCTGGCCAGGGCTCAGGCAGAACTGATGAAGGCGGATTACCAGAAAGCCAGCATGGAGGCGGAAAATGCGGAAACGGAATTAAAAGCCACCATAGGAATAGACCAAACTGTCAAATTAGAACTGGCAGAATGGAAAGAGGACTCTTTACGGCCGGATTTGGAGCGGGATTTAAAACAGGGGTTGGAAAAACGTCTGGAGATTCAAAAGGCGGCAGGCGAACTGGAAGTTGCCAAACTGGGTTTCGAAATAGCCCAAAAGTATCTGGGGCCTGGCACGGTAGACTATGAGCAGGCCAAAATCGGGGTTGCCAAGGCAGAAATTGAGTTAAACAGGCAAAAAACAACAGTGGAGAAGGAAATTCGTGAGGCATACCAAAACCTGCGCAGCACATCCCTGATGAAGGAATCTGTTACCGGTACCGTTGAAAAGGCCAGGGAGAGCGCGTCTATTGCAGAATACCGGTACAGGGAAGGATACGGCATACCTTCGCCCATACTTAAAGCATTAAACGCTGAGGACCTGGCAGGTACCACTGTTGAAGTTCTGGCCGCTGAAGAAAAGCTGCTTGACATTGAAGAGAAGGTAATTGAAATCAATTACAGTTATAATCTGGCCAAAGCTAATTACCTGTTTAGTATTGGTGAGGGTCTCTAAGGGGGGCGACATGGGATGAACAAAAAAAGAGTAGCGTTAATTAGCGTAGCTCTGATAATAACCATTGGCACATTGACCGGTTTTATACTGAACCGTAATGTACATGCCGAAAACGGCCTGGTTGTGACGGGAACGCTGGTAGGCAAGGAAGTTGATATCAATTCCAAAATACCTGGTAGAATTGTGAAGCTTTATGTTTCCGATGGGCAAAAGGTGAAAGCGGGCCAACTTATAGCGAAAATTTCTGATGAAGAACTGCTGGCCAAAAAAGCTCAGGCCCAGGCCCTGGTAGATGCCGCCAAAAGCCAGTTGGATCAGGCTAACCTGGCTGTCGAATTACAGCGGCAGGTAAACCAGACAAACGTGAACAAGGCCATGGGTGCCTATCAGGCCAGTGTTGCTCAGCTTAAGAAAGCCCGCAACGGGGCCAGGACTCAGGAAATAGCCCAGGCTCAGGCGAGTTATGACCTTTGGCTGAAAACTTCCCAACGGGTGCATAAGCTTTATGCCAAAGGAGCCGTGGCTGCGCAGAAGGTGGATGAAGTAGATACCCAGTTAAAGGTTGCCGAAGAAACCCTGAAGATGGCCAAGGAAGGGGCCAGAAAAGAGGATATTGAAGCTGCGGCCGCTATGGCGGAATCGGCAAAGGCCAGTCTGGAACAGGCCAATGCCGGTTTGTTGCAGACCAGCCTTGCGGAAATGAACGTTGCTGCGGCCAAGGCCAAATATGAACAGGCCCTGGCCGGATTAAAAGAAGTGGAGGCTTATTTAAAAGACACCGAAATCAAAGCTCCTGCAGCAGGGGAAGTATCGGTTATCTATGTGGAGAACGGAGAGTTAATTTCTACCGGTATGCCCATTGCCACCATAACTTCTGATGATAGCCTGTGGGTTGAAGTAAAGGTCAGGGAGACAGATTTGGACAAAGTTTCCCTGCACCAGAAAGTGGAGGTGGAATTACCCACCGGGACAACATATCCGGGAGAAGTGGCATGGATTAACCGGAAACCTGATTTTGCTGCCAAAAGGGCAACCGGTGAAAGGGATGACCGTGATATCCTTGCCTATGGCGTAAAAGTGGTAATTAAGGCTAAGGTCCGGGATGCTGTAATTGGACAGTCGGTCCGGGTCAATTTTAGCCGGTAGGGGGCCTTGCCATGCTAAGAATTTTGTTGGAAGCGGCCGGAGAAGAATGGACGGGGCTTTTATCCAGAAAACGCGATTTATTGGTTCTTATAGGCGGCCCCATCTTATATCTGGTGCTGTTTGGTTTTCTTTACTGGCAAAATGTAGTTAACCATATTGATACGGTCATCTGGGACCAGGACAATACATCTTTAAGCCGGATGGTAACGGATAGCTTCCGTGATACCGACAGGTTTAACATTGTCGGGAACGTTGCCAGTCAGGAAGAATTAAGGGAGGCGCTGGATACGGGAAAGGCCAGGGCCGGTATAGTCATTCCCAGGGATTTCATGAAGGATGTGAAAAAGCAGCATACCTCTGAAATATTGGTATGCATAGACGGGACAAACATGATCATCTCCAACGCCGTGGTCAGTTCGGCGCTGGAGGTTGTCCAGACTCTTTCTGCCGGGGTCAGCATAAAAACCATTGAGGGTTCCGGGGTATTGCCGGAAAAAGCTCAAAAAACGGTACTGCCCATAAGTTTTCGGCCCCGGATATGGTATAATCCCACCTTTAGTTACTCTAATTTCCTCCTTTTTGGTTTATTGGGTACGGCTATCCAGCAAATATTGTTATTATTTACTTCGATAACTTTAACCAGGGAAAAAAACAATAGGCATTTGGCACACATGAATCTGGCTGAAACGGGCGCATATATTTTGGGGAAAAGTTTGCCGTACGTAGTGATTAATTATGCCAACTTGAATTTTATTCTGGCTCTTTTGATTTTTGGGTTTGGGTTGACTTTTAAAGGCAGTGTGTTATTGACTCTGCTTTTAGGCGCTGTATTTGTTACTGCCCTGGTGGCATTAGGGGTATTTTTATCCATTGTCTGCAAAAACGAGCTGGAAGCTACCCAAACGTCCATGTTAATTGCGGTACCTTCATTTTTGGTTTCCGGTTTTACCTGGCCTTTACAGGCTATGCCGTTACCTGTCATGATTTTAGCCCGCATTCTGCCCTTGACCTATTTTGTAAATGCTTTGCGGGATATAGCTTTAAAGGGAGTGGGTCTGGAGGTTATCGGGTCCAGTATTTTGTACCTGGCAGGCTTAATCGTAGTATTTTATCCCTTAAGTGTGGTTACCTTTAAACGCAGCTTATCAAAAAACATTGGCGCTCCATTGGCAGGCGAGACGTATACGGGCTAAATTTGTGCCCGTTCCTCATAGCCCATGAACGAATGGAAAAGGGTCCGCCTCTGAATTTCATTCTGGGAATACCCTGTTGAAAAATGTAAGGCCTTTTTCGGCCGGCGGCTGCAATGAGTACATTAAAAATTTCCTTTGGCGATAACAGCGGTCTATGACAGCATAGGGATAAAGGAACTCCCCATGCTGCCATTTTTTTTTGCGCCGGATCGTAAAAGTAAATTGTAATAGCCCAGCATGTTTCGCCGCCTTTCGGAAACATTCACTGTTGGAAGTTCGTCCCAATGAGACGGTTGCATAACTGCGATGCTGGTTGCTATAATAATTCCTATCAGTAAAAAATAGGATATAATTTTTTGTATTACATTTTCGCATTGGTAAATAAATATAAATGTAGGATGGACAAAGTATTAGGAGGTGTGTCAATGTTTACTCATTTCTTGCTGCGCAGATCTATTTCTTTAACCATTATCATTGTATGCTTTTTCCTAGTGCCTGTGGCTGTGGCTTATGCTGATACTTCGCAGGTTATTACTTTTGGGGCAGACCTGAACAGCGAACAAAAGGCGCTGGTGGCCCGGAAATTCGGTGTTAATTTACAAGATACGGCAATTCCCCTGATAGAAGTAACCAATGCGGAAGAGCGGCGTTACCTGCAGGGGTTGGTTCCCAATAAGGTAATTGGTTCTCGGGCCATATCTTCAGCCATGGTAGAGGTATTACCGGCGGGTAGCGGAGTGACAGTGCAAACTCATAATATTACCTGGGTAACCACGGATATGTTTGAAAATGCCGTGGTTACCGCCAAAGTCAAGGACGCCAGGATAATTGCGGCTGCGCCTTTCCCGGTGTCAGGAACTGCTGCCCTTACCGGAATATTCAAGGCTTTTGAAACGGCTACAGGGCAAAAGCTTGACGAGGAATCCAAGAAGACTGCCAACGAAGAACTGGTCAGGACCGGAGAGTTGGGGGAAGCTATCGGCAAGGAAAAAGCAACTGAATTGATGTTAAAGGTAAAGGAGCGGGTCATCGCTGATAAAGTAACGGATCCGGAGCAGATAAAGCAAATAATCATCAATGTTGCCGGTGACTTAAATATTAACCTGACACCGGCCCAAATTGACCAGATCACTCAATTGATGCAAAAAATCAGCAAACTTGATTTGAATATCCGGGACATTTCTTCCCAGTTGCAGGACCTGAAGACAAAACTGGATGATGTGATAGCTCAAAACAAAGAAGTCAAGTCAATCCTGCAGCAAATCCTTGATGCTCTGAACGGGTTAATAGAAAAGATACGGGCTTGGTTTGGGTTATAAAAAAGGGAAGGTAAAACAACCGTTGCTCCGAGGTTACGCCTTCCTGCGGTTGCGGCTGCGGCAGGCTGTGTTTACGGCAGGTTAGGTGGGGTGCCCGGCTACCCGGGAGCTTTGTGCTGCAAAACCTGGCCAGGAAGTCCGCTAACCGCTATGGAGGTAAAACAACCGTTGCTTCGAGGTTACGGGCGGAGACAGTGTAAACTCCGTTCAGTTGAAATCGCTGAACCCGGCCAAATCGTCATCCGTGACTCGTGGCCGGGTTCAGCGATTTCAAGCCTTCACTGTCGTTAACACTGTCTATCGGCCCTCCACCAAGTCGCAACTTATTGTTTTACCTCCATAGCGGTATCTTCTGTTTTCCTTAAAGCGACGGTTGTTTCACCGTACAACGCCTACCAGCAACAAGGAGGGGTGGGTGGGGTTCGCAGGCTACCGTTAAGGAGCGACTGCGCCCGCAAAACCGCAGCCAGGCAGGCAGGGGGTTCCCGCATGTT
>NZ_LGTE01000029.1 GCF_001263415.1 Thermincola ferriacetica | reverse complement strand
AATATGCTAGTCACTCGAATCGGCTAATTAGTGACAGGAGACTTTCACTCCATTAGTTTCCCAGCCTTGACGGCTGCTCCCTCTGTGGTAAACTGTTTCCAACTGTAAGGTCAACAGTTGTTTAAACGTTTCGGTGATAATCACGACCGGAAATTTTGAAGCCGCCCTGTGGTAACTTTTGGGTACCAGATACCCCATTGCAGTGGTTTTAGTATTAAAGCCTCCGATAGGAGGCCGATTCAACTTTATAGGCATTGTTTCACGTGAAACAAACCATTTATTGTTACTTTATTCAATAACACACTTTTTATCACTACTTTTAACTGTAATTGTGCCCTAAAATAAGGTCTACAATCCTCTGCAAGTCATCATCACTGTAATATTCAATTTCAATCATTCCTCTTTTACTTCCATGTTTAATACGTACTTTTGTGCCAAGCTTGCCCTGCATCTGTTCCTCTATATCTTTAACTATCAAAGACTCTGACTCCCGTCTTTTTCTTGGGATTTTTTTCTTACCTTCGGAAGTTATTTTTTTTACAAGTTGTTCAATTTGTCTGACAGATAAATTTTTTTCCACTATCTTTTTGGCTAAATTAGCCTGGTCTATTGCCCGTTCAATAACCAACAAAGCCCTGGCATGACCGGCTGAAAGTTGGCCCGCCTGTACCATTCGCTGTGCTTCCGGTGGAAGATTCAACAATCTGACACTGTTGGCAATAAAGGAACGGCTTTTACCAACACGCTTAGATAATTCCTCCTGTGTAAGCCCAAACTCCTCCATCAACTGCTTATAGGCTAACGCTTCCTCAATAGGATTTAAATCCTCTCTCTGTATATTCTCGATCAAAGCAAGTTCTGTAATCTCCCGATCAGACACTTCCTTGATTACGGCCGGAATTTTATCTAATCCAGCCAGTCTGGCAGCGCGCCACCTTCTTTCACCGGCTATTAATTCATATTTCTTATTAGTCAATCTTCTTACTATAACAGGCTGGATAATCCCATACTGTCTAATAGAAGCAGCTAACTCTTCAAGCTTCTCCTGATCAAACTCCTGTCTCGGCTGTTTGGCATTTCTCACAATGTCGGAAATATTCAGTTCTACTATACCCGCTCTATCTTCAAAATCATTATTACTGCGAATCAGGGCATTGAGACCCTTGCCTAAGCCCTTTTTATTCACGTTCAATCACTTCCTTTGCCAACTCCTGATAAACTTCCGCACCCCTTGACCTAGGGTCATACAATACTATCGGTTTCCCGTGACTGGGCGCTTCACTTAATCTGACATTTCTTGGCACGATTGCCCGATAAACTTTATCCTTAAAATATTCCTTTACTTCATCAACCACCTGAATTGATAAGTTTGTTCTAGCATCAAACATAGTCAGCAAAACGCCTTCAATTTCCAGGTTGGCGTTCAAATGTTTGCGCACCAGTTCGATGGTATTCATTAGCTGGCCTAAGCCCTCCAGGGCATAATATTCACATTGTATAGGTATTATCAAGGAGTCTGCAGCCGTCAGGGCATTAAGGGTTAATAATCCCAAAGAAGGAGGACAGTCGATCAAAACATAATCATACCTGTCACGTATAGGTGCGAGGGCTTTCTTTAACTTTGACTCTCTCGATATAGCGGAAACCAACTCTATTTCAGCTCCAGCCAATTGGATCGTGGCCGGAACCAATTCAAGGCTTTCTATTTCAGTTTTTGCAATGACACTTTCAATAGGTACACCATTAATAATCACATCATAAATGCAATGTAGAGTCTCATCCTTTTCAATTCCCAATCCACTGCTGGCATTACCTTGCGGGTCAATATCGAGCAAAAGCACCTTTTTATCATTTAAAGCCAAGCACGCAGCCAAATTAACGGCCGTAGTAGTTTTCGCCACGCCACCTTTTTGGTTGGCCACGGCAATAACCTTTCCCATTGAAACCACACCTTTTTTTTGTTGTTTTTCATTTATTCCACAGAAACATGTTAGTTCCTTCTCTAATTTTATATTTCAGCGGCAATTTTACAGTTTGAATTAAAGGTTCTATTTTACCTCTTTATGCCAATTACCACCAGACGCTTTTTTTTGCCCTGGAGAAGGGTAAAAAATGCATAGCATATAAATCCTTTGGCTTCACATTTTCGCCCTGTATACGGCAAAATAGGATGAGAACATTTGTTCGCACACAAATAGAAAAGGAATACCACTTGGAAGATTATTTTCATCTTCGCAAGTGGTATTGCAATTTGTTAAGCCATTATTTGACAATAATTTTTTAAACTCCTAAAGGCTTCTTTTCCGGAAGACCAGGTTTTCTCGGATATTTCGGAGGAGTATGTTTTGTTTTTCTGTAAATGATCAAAGAACGCCGGTCTCTTATGAAAGGTAAGTAGGTTTCTTTTGCTTCCTCAAGTTCTGCCCCAAGTTCGAAAACGGCATTGGCAGCCAATTTCACTTCTTCGTCTGTTTCCGGCCCTTTAAAAGCCACAAATTGTCCGCCTACTCTGACAAAAGGAAGGTTATATTCAACTAAAACAGGCATTTTAGCAACAGCCCTGGCCACAGCCAAATCAAAGGATTCTCTGAATTCCGGGTAATGTCCCAGTTCCTCAGCCCTACCATGGTAGACTTCAATGTTTTTGAGTTGTAACTTATCAATAACTTCCCGTAAAAAAGCTACTCTCTTTTGCAAAGAGTCAACCAATACTACATTTAAGTCAGGTCTGGCAATCTTTAACGGAATGCCCGGAAAACCAGCCCCCGTTCCTATATCAACCACTCGGCATTGAACTTTTACTTCAATTTCCCCAAGTATAATCAAACTATCCAGAAAATGCTTGATGGCTATTTCGTTAACATCAGTAATAGAGGTTAAATTAATTTTTTGGTTCCATTCCAGTAATAAATCCTTATAAGTTTCGAACAGTAGTACTGCTTTTTTGTCCAAGTTCAAATTAAGTTCTTGTCCGCCTTGCTTTATCAATTCTGCAAAAGTTAAGTTTTTACTCATTTACACGGTCCTCCGGAAAACCCCGTTTTCTCCTTTGCTGTTCAATATAAACCATTAGTACAGAAATATCAGCCGGTGAAACACCGGAAATCCTGCCGGCCTGTCCAATTGATGCGGGTCTGATACTTGATAATTTCTGCTTGGCCTCTGTAGATAATCCCTGTATTTTTTCATATTCTACCCATTCGGGAATGGTCTTTGCTTCCATTTTTATAAACCGTTCAACCTGGGCCATTTGCTTTTTTATGTAGCCCTCATATTTAACCTGAATTTCCACTTGTTCTTTTACTTCTTCATCTAAATCTGCTATTCCGGCACCTAACTGTTCCAGTACAGAATAAGTAATCTCCGGCCTTTTTAAAAGTTCAAAGGCACTAATTTTTTGTTTCAGCTCCGTACTTCCCACGGAATTAATAACCCTCTGTGTTTCCTCACTGGGAGATATATTTTCATTGGCCAGTCTGGAAATTTCCTTTTCTATAGCATCTCTCTTTTGCACAAAAATTCGATACCTATTTTCATCGACCAGACCAATTTTATATCCCTTTTCCGTTAAACGCAGGTCGGCATTGTCATGCCTTAGCAACAACCTGTATTCCGCTCTGGAAGTCATAATTCTGTACGGTTCATTAGTTCCTTTGGTAACCAGGTCATCTATAAGGACGCCGATATAGGCCTCTGACCTTTTAAGGATAAAAGGCTCCATTTCTTTTATTTTTAAAGCGGCATTAATACCTGCCACTAACCCCTGGGCAGCAGCCTCCTCGTATCCCGATGTACCGTTAATCTGCCCGGCAGTATACAACCCTTCAATATTTTTTGTCTCTAAAGTAAGTTTTAATTGAGTTGGTACCACATAGTCATATTCAATAGCGTAACCCGGTCGCATCATTTCAACCTTCTCAAGGCCTATAATCGTTCTCAGCATTTGTATTTGTATATCTTCGGGCAAACTGGTGGAAAAACCCTGCACATACATTTCTTCCGTATCTTTACCTTCCGGTTCTAAAAAGATTTGATGGCAGGGCTTGTCGGCAAAACGTACCACTTTATCTTCAATAGAGGGACAATATCTTGGACCGGTACCCTCGATTTTTCCCGTATAAAGAGGAGACCTGTGCAAATTTGCCAAAATAATTTTATGAGTATCTTCTGTTGTATAAGTAAGCCAGCAGGGTATCTGTTCCCGTTTCATTTTTGGCATAATGAAAGAAAAGGTATGGGGATAATCATCACCGGGCTGGATAATCATTTTGGAAAAGTCGACGGATTTCCTATGTACTCTGGCAGGAGTACCCGTTTTAAAACGTCCCAGCTCCAATCCTAATTCCTTTAAACTCTCGGAAAGTTTCTGAGCCGGAAACTGCCCGCTGGGACCTCCACTGTAATTAACGTCGCCTATAATTATGCGGGCTCTTAAAAATGTACCGGAAGTGATAATAACGGCCCTTGCTTGAAAAATTGCTCCCGTATTGGTGACAACACCGGTAACCCGGTTTCCTTGCAAAATAATTTTCTCAACCAGGGCTTGTTTGACGTCTAAATTAGGTTCTAACTCCAGGGTTTTTTTCATTTCCAACTGATATAGTTTTTTATCTGCCTGAGCTCTCAGAGCATGAACTGCCGGCCCCTTACCGGTATTTAGCATGCGCATTTGAATATGGGTCTTGTCCGTATTTATACCCATTTGGCCGCCTAAAGCATCAATTTCCCGTACCAGATGCCCCTTGGCCGGACCTCCTACTGCCGGGTTACAGGGCATAAAAGCAACATTATCCATATTTAAGGTTACCGCCAGTGTTTTGCATCCTAACCTGGCCGCTGCCAAAGCAGCTTCACAGCCGGCATGACCTGTCCCTATAACAATTACATCATATGTCCCCGCAAGGTATTCCATGACCTTCCTCCTAATTATTTTCCTATACAAAACTGGCTGAAAATTTGATCCAGTAAATCTTCGCCCACTGTTTCACCCGTGATTTTGCCCAATTCTTCCCATGCAGAATTCAGATCTATAGTCACACAGTCCATTGGCATATTGTTTTCCAAAGTTTCGAGAACTCCGGTCAAGTATTCAGAAGCTGCTGTTAATGCCCTTTCGTGTCTGACATTACTGACCAATATTTCATCAACGGAATGAAATTCATTATTATAAACAATATCTACAATCTTTTCTTCAAGTTCATCCAACCCCTGCCCGTTAAGCAACGACATTGCAACTACAGGTACATCAAGACCTAACTCTTTCTGTAAATCTCTATTTAAACCACCCGTCAGGTCGGTTTTATTTGCAATGATAATCCCGCTTAAACCCTTCAGAAGCGCTGCTATTTCCATATCTTCACTGCTAATTTCGGATGCAATATCTACAACAAACAGAAAAAAATCAGCCTGTTCCAGAGCTTCTTTGGAACGTTGTACACCAATCTTTTCAACCACATCTTCCGTTTCCCTGATTCCAGCCGTATCCAGTATTTTTAAAGGAATGCCCCGGACGCTGACAAATTCCTCAATCACGTCGCGGGTAGTACCTGGAATATCAGTCACGATAGCCCTTTTTTCTTTGACCAGAGCATTTAACAAAGAAGATTTTCCTACATTTGGTTTTCCGATTATAACTGTTTTCAAACCTTCCCGCAATATTTTGCCAGAATCAGCAGATTCAAGTATCTTATCAATTCTGCTTTTTAATTCTACCGTAGCAACCTTAATTTGTTCCTTGCTTAAGTCCTCGATATCGTGCTCAGGAAAATCAATTCCTGCTTCAATATGGGCTCTCAATTCCAGCAATTTAGCTCTAATGTCCTTGATTTGAGCTGAAAGTTTTCCTTCAAGTTGTCCAACGGCTACGCGCAAGCTGGCTGCAGTTTTTGCATTAATAAGGTCCATTATGGACTCTGCTTGGGCCAGATCTATCCTGCCGTTTAAAAAAGCTCTTTTAGCAAACTCTCCGGGCTCAGCCAATCTGGCGCCGGCTTTCAGCACAGCCTCCAACGTTTTCCGAACAGCCACAGTTCCTCCATGGCAATTAATTTCCACCACATTTTCGGTCGTAAAACTTTTCGGAGCCAACATTACCGTTACTAAAACTTCATCTATAACTTCACCTTTTTCATCAACAATATGGCCGTACACTATATTATGACTGGGTACTTGATGTAAATTCTTTTTATTTTTAGAACGAAAAATTCTATCCACTATTTCAATTGCATCTTTTCCACTCACTCTGATTATGCCAATTCCGGCAGCACCTATAGGGGTACCTATGGCTGCAATGGTATCATCCATATTAAAAGCCTCCAAATTTAATAAACGTAAAAAATCCTTTAATTTTAGAAAAACCCAGTAATATTATTACTGGGTTGAAAGAAATTTATTTTTTTGGTGCGATTATAACTTTACGGAATGGTTCGTCACCTTCACTATAGGTAAAAACTTCTTTGTGGTCCTGGAGAGCCGTATGTATTATCCTCCGTTCATGCGGACTCATTGGTTCCAAAACTACATCTTTGCCTTTTCTCTTTACCTTTTCAGCTAACCGAAAAGCCAGCTTACCCAGGGTTTCTTCTCTTCTTTTTCTGTAACCTTCTACATCCAAAATAAATCTAACTCTTTCTTTGCTGTTTTTGTTAGCCACTAAGTTTACCAAATACTGCAACGCATCCAGAGTATCACCCCTGCGACCGATTAATACGCCCAAATCCGGTCCCTTAAAATTAATAACAATATAATCTTCTTTCTTTGAAGCTTCTATTTCTATTTTTTCTATATTCATTCTTTCGAATATCCCGGCTAAAAAAGCTTTAGCTTTTTCAACAGGATTATCTTTGACAATTACCAATATTCTGGCTGCCTTACCGCCTAAAATACCAAATAGGCCTTTGGTCGGTTCTTCGAGAACCTGCACCTCTACTTGATCTCTGGTGACTTGCAGTTCCGCCAAAGCGGCCTCTACAGCCTCTTCAACCGTTTTTCCGCTTTTTTCTACCTGCTTCATTAGGCCCCGTTTCCTCCTTCACCGGAATGTCAAGTGGCATCTTATTAATAAAGTACTGTTGAATGGCGCCGACCAGGTTTGTCACCACCCAATATAAAGCAAGTCCGGCCGGAAAAGACATGCTCAGCCAGCCAATAAACAGCGGCATAACAATTAACATTGTCTTTTGTGTTTGATCTTGCAGATTGGTAGTCATTCGCTGCAGCAAATATGTAGTCAGTACCGCCAGAATAGGTAATACTATTTTATCATGCTGGCTTAAATTGCTGATCCATAAAAACTTGGCATGAGCTTCATTTGTATATGGGAATTTCATTAATGCCCGATACAAGGCTATAATTATAGGCATTTGTAACAATAAAGGCAAACATCCTGATAAAGGATTGGCTCCATATTGTTTATATAATTCCATTATGGCCTGCTGAGCCTGTTTGGGATCCTTGTATTTTTCCTGAATTTCTTTTACCTTTGGCTGAAGCTGCTGCGTCATTTTCAACGACTTCATTTGTTTGATTGTTAAAGGCAGCAGCAGCATTTTTATCAATACAGTAATCAAAATTATAGCCAAACCATAATTTGGGATGCCCATACTTACTGTCAGTTTATAAAAGAACTCTAACAGCGCAGTCATCCCTGCCGTTAACTGTGCCAAAACCTTTCCCTCCTTTAACCCCAATAATCATATTTTTTAAACAGGGTCATATCCACCGGGGTGGAAAGGATGGCATTTAAGAATCCGTTTCAATGCCTTAAACCCACCACGCATAACCCCATACCTTTCCAAAGCCAGTATAGTATACTCTGAACAAGTTGGATAAAACCGACAGGTTGCCGGCTTTAACGGCGAGATAAACGTCCGGTATATTTTAACAAACATAATTAATATGTACTTCATTTGTTGCCAACTTCCTCTTTACTCAAACCACTTTTTTTTATTAAATTAATAAATGCCTTCTCCAAACTGGTATAGCATAGTTTTTCAACAAAACGCGGGCGCACAATAATGATAATGTCCCAACCTTCGCTAATTTTATGCCAGGATAACCTGGTTATTTCAGTCAATAAGCGTCTAATTCTGTTTCGAACCACAGCTTTACCGACCTTTTTACTGATAGAAAAGCCAACTCTTGAATTAGGCTGGCCATTTTTCAGGTAATACAATACCAGATACCTGTTGGAAACAGATTTCCCACTAACGTAAACCTTTCTAAATTCTGAACTTTTCTTTATTTTATCAAGGGCCAATACTTGAAACCCCCGTTTTTTTGGTTATTTATGGTTAAACTAGCCATATTCTAACCCATATTTTTTAATTTTATCCACAACTAAAAACTTACTAAAAGAATGAAAAGGCCACTTTTGCGGCCTTATGCTGAAAGCTTCTTCCTTCCTTTTAATCGACGTCTCTTTAACACATTCCGCCCGGATTTTGTGCTCATTCTCTTCAAAAATCCATGAACTCTTTTATGCTTTCTATTTTTAGGTTGGTAGGTTCTTTTCAAGTCTAAACACCCCCTTTTTATCTAGACCGCGAGACATACATATAAAATTATATAGTAATTAAATGGCAACGTCAAGCAAAATACTTACACCTCATAACACCTTAGAAATTATCCCCATGTTAATAACTTTTTTCTTAAATTTATACACATGTGGATAACCGATAAATTTCAAGTTGATTAACCCGGTTAAATTTGTTATTATAAAAATACCTTAAATGAGTTTAAAATCCTACTTTTTCTACTAGTAGAACGGTTATACACTCTTTGGGATAAATATTGTGAACTTAATGTTATTATTGTGCATAACCATTTTTGAAATGGTTTTTCTTATGACAAATATAGATATTGTAAATTATTTCTATTTTTTTTCGCTAAATTTATAGTTTTTGAGCATGTGTATAACCTGTGGATAAGTTTGATATTTCTTTTTTTTATGGCTTTTATCAATACTTATATTTACCTATATTTTTTGTTTTTTATTTTTTTCAGAACACTTGGAGTTATTGTCGCTCTAAGATTTAGATTACTTTTTTAATATTATAAATTTTATAAACGATGGTTTTTTATAAATAATATGGAGGTTGTGGATAACTTTTAGCGAATAATACTTATTGCAGCAAATTCTGGGGAGGTTTACTGTATGATAAAATCAGAATTTCACGAAATATGGCAAAAAACTTTGAATGCAATAGCAAAACAAGTAAGTAAACCCTCTTTTGAAACTTGGTTAAAATACATTAAACCTGTAAATTTTGTCAATGAAACGATGATTATAGAGGTACCAAATGATTTCGCCAAGGATTGGCTGGAAAGCAGGTATACTGATCTGATAAAATCCATTCTCTCCGATATTCTGAACAAAGAGGTCGGTGTTACTTTTTCATTGCCCAATGAAATAATTGATGTATCTGATTATTTGCCGGAATACAACATTGATATAAAAAAGAATTACAATGAAGATTTGTCCATATCTACCCATCTCAACCCCAAATATACATTTGATACCTTTGTGGTAGGCAACAGCAACCGATTTGCCCATGCAGCCGCTTTGGCAGTTGCTGAAGCCCCGGCTAAAGCTTATAACCCACTTTTCATTTACGGTGGCGTCGGTTTGGGTAAAACACATTTAATGCAGGCCATTGGACACTATATACTTGAACAGGAATACAGCCTCAGAGTAGTTTATGTTTCTTCCGAAAAATTTACCAACGAATTAATCAATTCTATCAGGGACGACAAAACCGTAGATTTTCGCAACAAATACAGGAACATGGACATACTTCTTATAGATGACATACAGTTCCTGGCCGGAAAAGAACGTACCCAGGAAGAATTTTTCCATACCTTTAATGCGTTATATGAAGCAAACAAACAGATTATTATCTCCAGTGACCGCCCACCTAAAGAAATACCTACTCTTGAAGATAGGTTGCGCTCGCGCTTTGAATGGGGGCTAATTACAGATATACAGCCTCCCGACCTGGAGACAAGAATCGCAATTTTAAGAAAAAAGGCTCAACTGGAGAACCTGATGGTACCTAATGATGTTATGCTGTACATTGCCAACCGCATTCAGTCAAATATCAGAGAACTGGAAGGGGCCCTGATTCGAGTAATGGCCTATTCGTCTTTAACCAATAGCGAAATTACAACTGATTTAGCTGCCGAAGCATTAAAAGATATAATTCCTATGCAGGCGCCGAAACAAATTAACATAGAAATCATTCAAAAAATTGTGGCTGACTACTTTAGCATGCGTGTGGAAGATTTTAAGGCAAAAAAGAGAACAAGAGCTGTAGCTTTTCCCAGACAAATCGCCATGTATTTATGCCGAGAACTTACAGACAACTCTCTGCCAAAAATAGGCGAAGAATTCGGAGGAAGAGACCATACCACTGTTATTCATGCCCACGAAAAAATTTCCAACGACTTAAATAATGATATTAAACTTCAGTCTATTATCAAAGAGTTACAGCACAGGATATTAAACGGATAGTAATTTGTGAACAACTTTCAAAAGTTATCAACAATTTTTTAACACTTGCCTATCCTTTGTGTTTTAATAATTAAATCGGATATCCACATTTTCACAGGCACTGTTACTATAGCTACTCTTTTTACTTAACTTATAATATATATGCTTACTTGAGCATCAATTAACAAATACTTGTGGACAGGAGGACACAAATGGAATTTACTTCGAACAAGAATAACATGGTTTACGGAGTGCAGGTGGCACAAAGAGCCGTCTCACCGAAGAATCCGCTTCCTATCTTATCTGGAATACTGATGAAACTGAAAAACAATAACCTTTGCCTGACCGCCACTGATTTGGAGTTAGGTATTGAATGCACTGTTCCGGTAAATGGATCCAGTGAAGGTTCTGTTGTGTTGCCGGCCAAGTACCTGAGCGAAATTGTCCGTAAGCTACCCGATGTTTTGATTGAATTCAGTGTTGAAAAAGAAAACAATGTGGCCACTCTGAAATACGCACAATCAAAAACAACCATTCATGGTTATCCCGCTGACGAATTTCCTTTATTGCCGTCCCTGGATGGAGAAACTACATATGTTATCAAGCAGGAACTTTTCAAAAACATGATTAAACAGGTAACTTTTGCTACAGCCGCTGATGAAAACAGGCCTATTTTTACAGGCGTGCTCTTCGAGGTAGAAGGCGATGAACTGCGTTTGGTGGCTACTGACACACACCGTCTGGCTTTACGCATTGGAGCTATTGGAAGTCATGGTTACAGCGGTGAAAAAACCAGTGCCTTAATACCCGCCAAGGCCTTAAATGAAATTGTGAGAATTATGCCACCCGAAAATGAAGAAGTAAAAATTATTTTTAGTAACAACCAGGTCGTTATGGAACTGGATAACATTCGGTTAATTTCCCGTTTAATAGAAGGGCAGTTTCCTAATTACAAACAGGTAATACCCCAGGGATGCAAATCCAAAATTCGGTTAAACACCAGGGAATTTCTCGATGCCGTCGAAAGGGCTTCTTTGTTGGCCAAAGACGGTTCCAACGTAATTAGGTTGGCGGTGCAAAACCATACTTTAATAATTAATTCCAATAGCCCTGATATTGGTACGATTCATGAAGAACTTCCTATTGTCTTGGAAGGAGAGGAAACGCAAATAGCATTTAATTCCAAGTATTTGATAGATGTATTAAGGGTAATTGATGCTGAAGAAGTATTTTTGGAGCTAACAGGTTCTCTTAGCCCCGGTATTGTAAAACCTGTAGAAGGAGATAATTATTTATATCTGATTTTACCTGTGCGAACAGTTTAACATGAGGAGTAAGTACATTGCAGGTCAAAAATATCTTTATTGAAACAGAGACAATAAAACTGGATCAGTTTTTAAAATGGGCTACCA
This sequence comes from Thermincola ferriacetica, assembly GCF_001263415.1. Taxonomy (NCBI): domain Bacteria; kingdom Bacillati; phylum Bacillota; class Clostridia; order Eubacteriales; family Thermincolaceae; genus Thermincola; species Thermincola carboxydiphila. The sequence continues at coordinate 23,268 of NZ_LGTE01000029.1, read as the reverse complement.
TTGTGTCAACTGGCGGGGAAGCAAAAAACATGATAGCCGGTGGCTCAATCAAAGTAAACGGGGAAATTGAATTGCGCAGAGGGCGACAGTTGCGCCATGAAGATATTGTTGAAGTTACCGGTTTTGGCACTTTTAAGGTGGTTACCTTGCGGTAGCAGAGGAGTTGTTCACCTTTGTTAATAGATAAAATAGCCCTGCTGAATTTTCGTAACTACCAGACGCTTACTTTAAGTTTTCATGATAAACTGAACCTGTTTGTGGGAGATAATGCCCAGGGAAAAACTAATATTCTGGAAGCAATCTATTATTCCGGGACCGGACGCTCACACAGAACCAATAAAGATGCAGATTTGATCAAATGGAACGAAAACTACTTTATCCTAAAAATTAGCGGCGAAAATCTTCATGGTAGGTTTGTTTTGGAAATTGGTTTAAACAGAGAAGGAAAAAAGAAAATTAAATTAAACGGTGTGCAAAAAAAAAGAACAGGAGATATATTGGGAACAGTAAAAGTGATACTGTTTTCTCCTGAAGATTTAACGTTAGTGAAGGGAAGTCCGGTTGTAAGGCGTAAATTTATTGACACAGAAATTTCGCAAATAAGTCCGGGTTATTATTATAATTTATTAAAATACCAAAGAATTCTGGTCCAACGAAATGCTTTGCTGAAGGATATTAAGATGAACAAGAATTTGGCCGATAACTTACCTGTATGGGATCGGCAACTGGCCTTATTTGGGGCCAAATTGATTTATAAAAAACTAGATGTGTTAAAAAAACTCACTCCTTTAACACGCTTAATGCATAGGAAAATTACAAACGGTAAAGAAGAGCTGGAAACCAGGTATATTTCCAACGTTGTAGATAAAGACAACTTGAGTTTAGAGGAAATAGAAAAATTATTTTTGGAAAAAATAGCAGCAAACAGGGATGAAGAATTGGACAGAGGTATTACCATTATTGGTCCCCACAGGGACGATCTGGTTTTCTATATTAACGGTAAGGAAGTTAAACATTACGGCTCTCAGGGTCAACAAAGGAGCTGTTCTCTCAGTATAAAACTGGCGGAACTGGAACTGGTGAAAGGAGAAACAGGGGAATATCCTCTTTTGTTGCTGGATGATGTAATGTCTGAATTGGATGAAGACAGAAGACAGTATTTATTGGAGTCTGTACAAAGTAAAATTCAAACTTTTATTACAACAACTGATGCAAGTTTGTTGGCAGAGAATCTGAAAAAAAATGCATCTTTGTTTACAATAAGAGAAGGGATAATACAGTTTTAGGAGGTGCGTAATGTTTCTTCATCTGGGAGGAGATGTAATAATTCCTAAGGAACAAGTAATTGCAATTATTGACATGCAATCTGCAAAAAAAGCAGAGAATAATAAAGAATTTATTGATCAGGCAGAAAATGAAGAATTAATTTTTGAAATAACGAAAAAATCAAAGGCAAAATCTTTTATTGTAACTTCAAACAATGTTTTCTTTTCTCCTATATCTTCACTGACCTTAAAAAAGAGGTCCGAAGAAAATTTAGGTATCGAATAGGCAGCATAGAATAATACAAGCCGTGGTTAACCACGGTTTCACTTTTTGAATATCTAGGAAATTGTGCTTTGAGGTAAAATTGTGAATAACCTCAAAGCATGGTTTCCGGATATAAACCAAAGTATCTATCAACTTGAGAAAATAACCATCAACTTGAGAAAACATCCGTATTGTGGTATAATTTGGATTTGGATGAATTACAGGAACGGAGGACAGGCATGGAACAAAATACTAATCACAATTATGGGGCCAGCCAGATTCAGGTTCTCGAAGGTTTGGAAGCTGTGAGGCGCAGACCCGGCATGTATATAGGCAGTACCAGCACCCGGGGTTTGCATCACTTAGTCTATGAAGTAGTGGATAACAGTATTGATGAAGCCTTAGCCGGATTTTGTGACAAAATTGAGGTTATAATTCATCATGATAACAGCATTACAGTTATTGATAACGGGCGCGGTATTCCTGTCGATATTCACCCCAAAATAGGTAAACCGGCTGTTGAGGTAGTTTTAACCATTCTGCATGCCGGAGGAAAATTTGGCGGAGACGGATATAAGGTTTCCGGCGGCTTACATGGTGTCGGTGTATCAGTTGTTAATGCCTTGTCCGAATGGCTGGAAGTCGAAGTAAAAAGAGATAACCATATATATCACCAGAGATACGAAAGAGGTTTACCCGTTACTGAATTAAAAATAATAGGAGACAGTAACTCTACAGGTACAAAAATTACTTTCAAGCCCGACCATGAAATATTTGAGGACCTTGTTTTCAATTTTGAAACATTATCGCAACGTTTGAAGGAATTATCTTTTTTAAATAAGGGTTTAACAATTATACTGAAAGATGAAAGAGACGGCAATGAAAAAACCTTCCAGCATGAGGGAGGTATCATCGATTTTGTTAAACATTTAAATAAAAACAAGGATGTGCTGCATCCGGAACCAATCTATTTTGAAGGCGAAAAAGACGACGTAATGGTAGAAATAGCCTTGCAATATAATGATGGATATACAGAGAATATCTTTTCCTTTGTAAACAATATCCATACGCATGAAGGTGGGACTCATGAAGCAGGGTTTAAAACTGCGTTGACAAGGGTTGTCAATGATTATGCCCGTAAATACAACCTCTTGAAGGAGAATGAAAATAATCTCACCGGCGAAGATATCCGTGAAGGTTTAACGGCTATAATAAGTGTTAAAGTCCGGGAGCCTCAGTTTGAGGGGCAGACAAAAACTAAATTGGGGAACAGCGAGGTTCGTGGTATAGTTGATGCTGTAGTTGTCGAAGGTGTCGGTACTTTTTTGGAGGAGAATCCGCCCTTTGCCAAAAGAATAACTGAAAAAGCTATAAATGCAGCGCGGGCAAGGGAAGCGGCAAGAAAAGCCCGTGAATTGACCAGGCGCAAAAATGCTCTGGAAAGCACATCATTGCCTGGTAAACTGGCCGATTGTTCTTTGAAGGACCCTGCTGTATGTGAACTGTACCTGGTTGAGGGTGATTCTGCAGGAGGTTCTGCAAAACAAGGCCGGGATAGGAGATTTCAGGCTATATTGCCCCTCCGTGGAAAAATACTCAATGTTGAAAAGGCGCGGCTCGACAAGGTACTGGCCAATGAGGAGATTCGGGCAATGATAACGGCTATGGGTACAGGAATTTCAGATGATTTTGATATATCCAAGGCCCGTTATCATAAACTGATAATTATGACAGATGCCGATGTAGACGGCGCCCATATCAGAACTTTGTTGTTAACTTTCTTTTACAGATATATGCGGCCACTCATTGAAGCAGGTTATGTTTATATAGCCCAGCCGCCTTTATATAAAGTTAAGAAGAACAAAATTGACAATTATGTTTATTCAGACCATGAATTGGAGAAACTGCTTAACCAGATCGGGCGTGAAGGAGTTTCCCTGCAAAGGTACAAGGGCCTGGGTGAAATGAATCCGGAGCAGTTGTGGGAAACTACCATGAATCCTGAAACAAGAACCATTTTGCGGGTAAATTTAGAGGATGCCATGATAGCGGACGAAATATTTACGATCTTAATGGGTGATAAAGTTGAACCGCGCAGGGAATTTATCCAAACCCATGCCAAAGAGGTTAGAAACCTTGATATATAACAAATACCCCTGATATTTTCAGGGGTGATTTTTTTAGCCTGCCGGCATCACAGAATTGACCTGGATTGCATATTTAGTATGTTTTTGGTATAATACCTTTATAAGGAAAAAAGGGCGCGGCAGGTTTGAACATGCGAATCAGCGCATGTTTTAATTATTATGTAGAGGGATTAAGAGGTGAAGAATTTGACTGAATTTGAGCATGGCAAAATATTGCCCATCAATATCAACGATGAAATGAAAAACTCGTATCTTGATTATGCCATGAGCGTTATAGTCGGCCGGGCTCTGCCTGATGTCAGGGATGGTCTGAAGCCTGTACACAGGCGTATTTTGTATGCCATGAGCGAATTGGGCATGACTCCCGACAAACCGCATAAAAAATCGGCGCGTTTGGTCGGTGAAGTTCTTGGTAAATACCATCCGCACGGCGATACCGCAGTGTACGATGCCATGGTGCGTATGGCGCAGGATTTTGCCTGCCGTTATCCATTGGTAGACGGGCACGGAAACTTTGGTTCTATCGATGGCGATTCTGCAGCGGCCATGCGTTATACCGAGGCCAGAATGGCTAAAATAACCCAGGAAATGTTGGCAGATATTGATAAGGATACGGTAGACTTTGTTCCTAACTTTGACGACACCTTAAAAGAACCTGTTGTTTTGCCGGCAAGAATTCCTAATTTGCTCATCAACGGTTCTTCGGGTATCGCAGTGGGTATGGCTACCAACATTCCACCCCATAACCTGGGAGAAATTATAGATGGGGTAATTATGTTGATAGATAATCCTGATGCTACGCCACAGGAACTGATGATGGCGGTAAAAGGTCCCGATTTTCCAACCGGCGGTATTATTATGGGTCGGGAAGGTATCAAAAGCGCCTACAAAACCGGTCGTGGCGCCATAAGGATCAGGGCAAAAACCACTATAGAGACTATGTCCAACGGCAAGTCCAGGATACTGGTCCACGAGTTACCTTACCAGGTAAACAAGGCCAGATTGATAGAAAAAATTGCCGAATTGGTCAGAGATAAAAAAATTGACGGAATTACCGATCTACGTGATGAATCTGACAGAATGGGTATGCAGATTGTTATTGAGTTGCGCAAGGATGCCAACCCGCAGGTTGTTTTAAACCAGTTATTCAAACATACCCAACTGCAGGAGACCTTTGGTGTTATAATGCTGGCTTTGGTGGACGGCCAGCCAAAGGTATTAAATTTGCGCGATGCCCTGTTCTATTACCTGGAACATCAAAAGGATGTTATTACCAGGAGGACCCGCTTTGAATTAGACAAGGCAGAAGCCAGGGCGCATATTTTAGAAGGCCTAAAGATTGCTTTGGATCATCTCGATGAAGTTATTAAAACAATTCGTGAATCCAGAACAGTTGAAATAGCACGCAATGCTTTGATGGATAAGTTTGGTCTGTCAGAAAAACAAGCGCAGGCTATACTTGATATGAGGTTGCAGAAACTGACCGGTTTGGAAAGAGAGAAGCTGGAAGAAGAGTATAAAAATCTTCTGGAACGAATAGCATATTTAAAAGCTGTTCTGGCTAATGAACACATGGTCTTGGGGATAATAAAAGAAGAACTGCTGGTAATTAAGGAAAAATATAACGACCCCAGAAGAACGGAAATTTCTATGAAGGATGTAGATATTGACACTGAAGACCTGATTGCGGAAGAAGATATGGTTATCACCATAACTCATCTGGGTTACATTAAAAGAATTGCCCTGGACACTTACCGTAACCAAAAAAGGGGCGGTCGAGGAGTTACAGCCATGGGCACCAAGGAAGAAGATTTTGTAGAACATCTGTTTATTACGACTACACACCATTACCTCCTGTTCTTTACCAATAAGGGTAAGGTCTATAAACTGAAGGTGCATAATATTCCGGAGGCTGGCCGGCAAGCTAAAGGCACAGCCATAGTAAACCTGTTGTACATTTCCGGTGATGAGAAAATTACAGCGGTGATTCCTGTCAGGTCCTTTGACACGGAAGAGTATTTGTTGACAATTACCCGGAAAGGAATTATTAAAAAGACACCCCTTGTGGAATACGGAAGCACCAGAAAAGACGGTATTATTGCCCTTTCCCTGGATGAAAACGATGAACTTATTGATGTGAAACTTACTAATGGAAAAAACGAAGTCATTATAGGCACCAAAGAAGGCAAGGCCATCAGGTTTGCCGAAGAAGAAGTCAGAAGTATGGGCAGGGCAGCCAGGGGGGTAAGGGGCATTTCCCTTTCCGAAAAGGATGAGGTAATCGGCATAGATACCATTGAACAAGGTGCCGATGTACTGGTTGTCACAGAAAAAGGTTTTGGCAAGCGTAGCCATGTGGATGATTATCGCCGCCAGGGCAGAGGCGGTAAAGGCATTATGACTATTCGCCCCACCAAGCGAAACGGACACCTGGTCGGCATTAAAGTGGTCAAGCCAGGAGATGAACTTATGTTAATTACTGCGGAAGGAATCATTATCAGGCTTGATGTTGACGGTATTTCCACCATGGGCCGGTCTACTCAGGGTGTACGGTTAATGCGCCTGGATGAAAATGACCATGTTGTTGCAGTGGCTAAGGTAGTTACTAAGGACGAGGATTAAAGTTGATTGTTCGTATTGTTTAATCAAGTAGGCCAAATGTAAAAAAAACATTTGGCCTTTTTTCTGTTGGAAAACATTTATGTAGTCTCCTACCGGGCAAAACTCTTGTTTATTGCTAAAAACTGTAGTAAAATATTATAGTATCTTGAAAAAGGTGTTTATTATTTATAAATTTTATTAGTATACAGGAGGGAATAACCGTGGAAGAAAAGGGTACATGGCGGGTAAAGAAAGGTCTGGCGGAGATGTTAAAAGGCGGAGTAATCATGGATGTTACTACTCCGGAGCAGGCGAAGATCGCTGAGGAAGCAGGAGCTTGCGCCGTAATGGCGCTGGAAAGGGTTCCGGCTGATATAAGGGCTGCCGGTGGTGTGGCCAGAATGGCAGACCCCAGTGTAATCTTAAGAATTATGGACGCAGTAACTATTCCGGTTATGGCTAAATGCCGGATTGGCCATTTTGTTGAGGCGCAAATTTTAGAAGCTCTTGGTGTGGATTACATAGATGAAAGTGAAGTATTGACTCCGGCAGATGATAAATTCCACGTCAATAAACATGAGTTCAAGGTTCCTTTTGTTTGCGGCGCCAAAAATCTTGGCGAAGCCCTGCGGAGGATTGGAGAAGGCGCTGCAATGATCCGAACCAAAGGTGAACCTGGGACCGGTGATGTTGTTGAGGCAGTTCGGCATATGCGTACTGTTATGGGCGAAATCAGAAGGCTGCAGAACCTGCCTGAAGAAGAACTTATGACAGCTGCTAAAGAAATGGGCGCTCCCTATGACTTAGTTGTAGAAGTGGCAAAAACGGGTCGGTTGCCGGTAGTCAATTTTGCTGCCGGCGGTATTGCTACTCCTGCTGATGCCGCATTGATGATGCAATTGGGCTGTGACGGTATATTTGTCGGTTCCGGTATTTTTAAATCCGGCGACCCCGCTGCCCGTGCAAAAGCTATTGTAGCTGCAACAACACATTACAATGACCCGAAAATTTTAGCGGAAATATCACGTGACCTGGGAGAACCCATGGTAGGTATCAATATCTCTACACTGCCGGAAATTGAAAGAATGCAAGAACGCGGATGGTAATTTAGGAGGAAGCGCAATTGAAAGTAGGTGTCTTGGCCCTGCAGGGGGCTTTTAGGGAACATGAGCAGGCTTTAAAGGCTTGTGGTTGTGATACTGTTCAGGTAAAAAAAGCGGATCAGTTGGAAGATATAAAAGGCCTGATTATTCCGGGCGGAGAAAGTACTACTATTGGAAAGCTTCTTGTTGATTTCGATATAATGGAACCATTAAGGAAAAAGATTGAGCAGGGTATGCCTGTGTTCGGCACTTGTGCAGGCATGATTGTCCTGGCTAAAGAAATTGTGGGCAGTAATCAGCCGCGCCTGGGAGTTATGGATATTGTGGCCAAGCGGAATGCTTTTGGCCGCCAGGTGGACAGTTTTGAAATGCCCTTGAAAATAGCAGGTTTTGATTCGCCGTTCACGGGGGTATTTATCCGGGCTCCCTACCTGGAATCTGTCGGGTCCGATGTGGAAGTTTTGGCGGAAGTAGAAGGAAAGATTGTTTTTGCCCGGCAAAATAACCTTTTAGCTGCTGCTTTTCACCCCGAATTAACTGATGATTTGCGTATTCATAAATATTTTTTGAATATGGTGGAATAGAGGGTATACCAGAAACGTATAATATTTTTGTAAAATTTTTCACAAACCAATTGACAAAAGGAAGACTAACTTCTATAATTAGAACATAATTAGAACATGTAAACTTCAAATGAACTGAATGAATGTTACAGGAAAAGGATTGTTGCAATCCGCCGAAGGGGCAAGGGCTTAAAACTCCCATTTAAGTCCCAATCTCTCAGGTATACTGAAAAGTATGATTACTGTAACAGGACAGACCTCTGGAGAGACTTGTGGTAAACAAGCGCCGAAGGAGCAACCCTTATTGTATTGGGCAATCTCTCAGGCAAAAGGACAGAGAAAAGGGAAGTGTCTTTAATCATTTAAGACATTTGTTTCTCTTTGCTTGTTCAGAGGTCAAACAGATTGTTTGACCTCTGTTGTATATTTAAATAATTGCAAAACTAAGGCAATGAAAAGGCAAGTAGGTGAATTGGCTTCTACAGAGAGTCGGTGGTTGGTGCGAACCGATGAAGTAGTTTACTGAAATCCACCTTGGAGCAGAAAGGCCGAACCCATTAAATAAATGGCTTAGGCTTTTCCGGGAAAGCCCGTTACAGCTAATTAAGAGGGCCGTCTATAGGCGGTCAAACAGGGTGGCAACGCGGGAAAACAACCTCTCGTCCCTGAGGCATTTTCGTAATGCAACAGGGCGAGAGGTTTTTTATTTGTACCGAATGTATTTGCCGCAGGAGGTGATAGTCAGTCTAAGCAGTTCAAGGTTTTAGAAATTAGTTCACTGTTAAAGGCTTTTTTGAAAAAGAATATTATTTTAAGAAAAAAGTTTTTAAAAAAATAAAAAATAGGGAGGATTAAAAAATGACAGAAAGAGTATTTAATTTTAACCCGGGACCGGCAACCTTGCCTTTAGCTATTTTGGAAAAGGCCCAAAAGGAGATGCTGAACTATAACGGAACAGGTATGTCCGTTATGGAAATCAGTCACCGGTCAAAGGATTTTGAAGCTATTATCCTTGGCGCCGAGGCTTTACTTAAAGAACTGATGGCAATTCCTGATAATTACAGGGTTCTGTTTATAGGTATGGGAGCAACAGGACAGTTTGATATGATCCCCATGAATTACATAGTAGATGGAAAAATCGGTAACTATGTTATAACCGGCAGTTTTGCCAACAAAGCTTATAAGGAGGCAGTAAAAGTAGGTCCTACGCATATCGCTGCTTCAACCAAGGACCTTAACTTTACCCGGGTAGCTAACCTGGATGAAATTCAGATGAGCGAAAATCCAGCCTACCTGCATATCACTTCCAACAACACAATTTTTGGTACCCAGTGGAAAGAGTTCCCTGATACAGGCGATGTTCCTTTAATAGCTGACATGTCCAGCGACATTTTATCCAGAAAAATAGATGTTTCTAAATTCGCTTTAATTTACGCCGGCGCTCAGAAAAATTTGGGACCGGCCGGTGCAGCGGTAGTTATCATTCGTGATGACATGATTGAGAAATCTAACCAAAACCTGCCTACTATGTTAAAATACGATACTTATGCCAAAAACAACTCCCTTTATAATACCCCGGCATCCTTCACCATCTATATGATTAAGCTGATGTTAGAGTGGGTGAAAGAACAGGGCGGCCTGGACGTCATTGAAAAGAGAAACGAAGAGAAAGCGAAAATTGTGTACGATGCTGTTGACGCCAGCAACGGCTTCTATAAAGGACACGCGGAAGTGGGCAGCAGGTCCCTGATGAACGTAACCTTCAGGCTGCCTAACGAAGACCTGGAAAAAGAATTTGTAGCTGAAGCGGCTAAAGTAGGTTTGGCAGGACTGAAAGGACACAGGGAAGTTGGCGGTATCAGGGCTTCCATTTACAATGCCATGCCCGTAGAAGGCTGCCGGAAACTGGCCGAATTCATGAAAGAATTCCAGGCTAAAAAGGCTTAATAAATTAAGACCGTTAAAAAACATTTTACTGATAAGGAGAGGAGAATATGTCAATGAAGGTTTTGGTGCTTGATAACGTATCGGAAAAGGCCGTAAAAATATTAACAGAAGGCGGTATAGAAGCCGTAGTCAATAACGACAAGATGACTGAAGAAGAGCTTTGCAATATTATAGGCGAGTATGATGGGGTTATCGTTCGCAGCGCCACAAAAATTACTGCTCCCGTTATTGCTGCCGGCAAAAACTTAAAAATTATCGGACGTGCCGGCGTGGGTGTTGATAACATAGATATTCCTGCCGCCACCAATGCAGGTATCCTGGTAGTCAACGCTCCCGATGGCAATACAATTGCCGCTACAGAGCAAACAATGGCCTTAATGCTTGCTTTGGCCCGCAACCTGCCGCAAGCACATAAGGACCTGAAAGAAGGTCTGTGGAACCGTAAACTTTACACCGGTGTTGAATTGCGGAACAAGGTACTGGGCTTGATAGGTCTCGGTAGGATTGGTACTGCTGTGGCCAAAAGGGCTCAGGCTTTTGAAATGAAGACCATTGGTTATGACCCCATGGTTTCTCCGGAAACAGCTGCTGCTAACGGCATTGAATTTAAGCCGTTAGAAGATGTGATAAGAGAAGCTGATTTCTTAAGTTTACATATTCCAAAGACAAAAGAATCTTTGAACCTGATTAATAAAGATACCATTGCTATGATGAAGGACGGCGCCCGAATTATCAACGTGGCCCGTGGTGGTATTGTAAATGAACAAGACCTTTATGAAGCAGTTAAGAGTGGTAAACTTGCCGGAGCTGCACTGGACGTATTTGCAGAAGAACCTACTACTGAAAGCCCGCTCTTTGAGCTGAACAACGTTGTAGTAGCGCCGCACCTTGGGGCTTCTACCAAAGAAGCTCAGATTAACGTCGCCCTAGACGTGGCTGAAGAATTTGTAAATGTTTTGGTTAAGGGTGAAATGGCCAAAAATGCTGTAAACCTTGCTCCTATAAAGCCAGATGTGCTTGCGGCCATTAAGCCTTACCTGAATTTAGCTGAGAAGCTGGGTAAATTCCAGGCACAATTGGCTGCCGGAAATGTTAATAATGTAAAAATTACTTATTCAGGCGAGCTGGCCAAAGTAGAAGTTACCCCGTTAACAACTGCTTTCCTCAAGGGTTTCCTGACCCCGCAGGTTGAAGATTCTGTTAACTTTGTAAATGCTCCTGTCATCGCCAAGGAAAGAGGCATTGTTGTAGAAGAGACCAAATCTGCCGAAGAAGGCGATTATACTGCTTTGATTACTGTGAAGGTTAACGACAGGGTAGTAGCCGGTACCCTCTTCGGAGAAGATGATCCAAGAATCATACAAATTGATCAATTCCGCATTGATGTGGTTCCCGAAGGCAATATTGTATTTGTTCCTCATATTGATAAGCCGAAAATCATCGGTCCCGTTGCCAATATCATTGGGGAAAACAATATCAATATTGCCGGTATGCAGGTAGGCCGGAAGGAAATTGGCGGCAAGGCTGTTATGATGTTGGCAGTAGATACCCCTCTTCCGGATGTTCTGCTCGCTGAAATTGCCAAAGTTGACGGGGTAGAAGAAGTTAGGATGATTACCCTTTAAATGAGGTAGCAGTTATTCACCACTGAAGCATATTTCTAAAATTAATAAAAAATCCTTCCTGAGGCTAAACTATTGAGGTAAAAACTTCAAAAACAGCGAACAATGATGTATAATTATCAGGAGGGGAATGGAAAAGAACTTTTTCCGGAGTGGTGATATGTCTTATTCACCTCTCATCCCTGATGGAAATGTCTATCAGTGATGAGAGGTTTTATTTACTCCAAACCTGAGAGGAGGATAATATGTTAGATATCAAGTTTATACGCAGCAATCCTGAGGCTGTAAAAGAAGCGCTATCCAAGCGTGGCGCTGTTTTGGGTCTGGATAATTTTTTAAAGCTGGATGAACAGCGCAGGGAACTGTTGGTAGAAGTTGAACAACTGAAAAACAAACGCAACGTTGTTTCTGAAGAAATAGGGAAATTAAAAAAACAGGGGCAGCATCCGGAAGAAATGATCCTGGAAATGCGCCAGGTTTCCCAAAAGATTAAAGAACTTGATGAAAAGGTTAAAGAGGTTGAAGAGAATCTTGCCGGCGCTCTGCTGACGATACCCAATATACCTCATGAATCTGTTCCGGTAGGAGCCAGTGATGCCGATAACCAGGAAATAAGGAGATGGGGCGAGCCCCGTCAGTTTGCCTTTGAACCCAAGGCCCACTGGGATATCGGGGAAAATCTTGACATCCTTGACTTTGAACGTGCGGCTAAGATTACGGGAGCCCGTTTCACTTTTTATAAAGGCCTCGGCGCCAGGCTGGAAAGGGCCGTCATCAACTTTATGCTTGATTTACATACCAGAGAACACGGTTACACGGAGATATTTCCACCCTTTTTGGTCAACCGGGACAGTATGATTGGGACAGGCCAACTGCCCAAATTTGAAGAAGATATGTTCAGGATAGACAGTGTTGATTATTTTCTTATCCCCACCGCTGAAGTACCGGTGACCAACATTTACCGGGGAGAAATCCTGGACGGCGCACAACTTCCTTTATATCATGTTGCTTATAGCGCCTGTTTCCGGGCTGAAGCAGGGGCCCATGGCCGTGATACCAGGGGGTTAATCAGACAGCATCAATTTAATAAGGTAGAATTGGTGAAGTTTACAAAACCGGAGGATTCCTTTGAAGAATTGGAAAAACTTACGGCTAATGCAGAAAAAGTACTACAGTTACTTGGTCTGCCATATCGGGTAGTTACCCTGTGTACCGGTGATCTGGGCTTTAGTTCGGCGAAAACCTACGATATAGAGGTATGGCTGCCTAGCTATCAGGCTTACAAAGAGATTTCTTCCTGTAGTAACTTTCTGGATTTCCAGGCTCGCCGGGCCAATATTCGCTTTAGGCGGGAAGCCGGTTCCAAGCCCGAATTTGTGCATACCTTAAATGGTTCGGGTTTGGCGGTAGGCCGGACTGTGGCAGCGATTTTGGAAAACTATCAGCAGGAAGATGGCTCGGTAGTAGTTCCCGAAGTTTTAAGGCCCTATATGGGAGTGGACAAGATCAACTTATAATTGCTAGATACTGGCAAAGTATATTCTTTGGTTGACAATATTTTTTCTTCGTGTTATACTCTAGTATGTATCGGACGGAGGGGTGTCCGAGCGGTTTAAGGAGGCGGTCTTGAAAACCGTTGAGCCCTTACGGGTTCCGTGGGTTCGAATCCCACCTCCTCCGCCATTTATTAGTTAACAGTTAACAGTTAGCAGTTAACAGTTAACAGTTTAGCAGATGGCGGTTTGTTAGTTAACAGTTAAACAGTTAACAGATGGCGGTTAGCAGTAGAGCAAATCTATTGTCAACTGTAAACTATAAACTATAAACGGAGAGATGGCCGAGTAGGTCGAAGGCGGTCGCCTGCTAAGCGATTATACGGGCCAAAACCCGTATCGAGGGTTCGAATCCCTCTCTCTCCGCCATTATACGCGCCCGTAGCTCAGCTGGATAGAGTAACAGACTACGAATCTGGTGGTCGCAGGTTCGAATCCTGCCGGGCGCGCCATTTAATTTAAGCTAACAATAAGTCGTGCCTCAGGTACGCCTTTTTCAATGACAATCCTTTTGGCGATAATAGTCGCAAATCAGAGGCAACTCAAAAGCGAGTATAGCAAGGAAGATGGCCTGACGGCGACGGAGGCGTACAGGTGGTACGTCGGAGGAGCCGGCAAGACATCTGACGAAGCCAGACGAAGCTTTTCAGATGCCGTAACCCTGTCCTCGTAGTACAATGGATAGTACGGCCGCCTCCTAAGCGGTAAATCCAGGTTCGACTCCTGGCGAGGGCACCATTTTTCAATTGACAGTTGACAATTGACAATGAATATATAGTTTACAATGAACAATTAGCAATTGGCAGATGATTTGTTTGAATGAAAAGCATATACAGTATATGCAATTAGCCCTGGAGGAAGCCAGGGCTGCATTTAAATTAGGGGAAGTTCCTATAGGCGCTGTTATTGTGATTGGCGATGATGTAGTGGCCAGAGCGCACAATATGAAGGAACAGTGGAAAGATGCTACCGCTCATGCAGAATTGGTGGCTATTAAAGAAGCTGTGCAAAAACTGGGCCACTGGCGGTATTTAAAGGATGCTGCTCTTTATGTCACCATAGAACCGTGTCCCATGTGTGCGGGAGCAATGGTACAGTCCCGCATAGAAAAGGTGGTATACGGCGCCGCTGACCCAAAGGCGGGAGCTATGGGTTCACTGATGAACCTGGCTCAAGACCCTAGATTAAACCACCGGGTCGAGGTAGTAGCCGGGGTGCTTGAGGAAGAGTGTAGTAAATTGATGAAAGCGTTTTTCCGGAGATTGAGAAAATAAAATTGGAAGGTTTGCGGAGCAAACCAACCATGAGACCCCCGAGCCGCCAGGCGAGCGGGGTAATGTAGGCACGGAGAGATGGCTGAGCTGGTCGAAAGCGCTCGACTCGAAATCGAGTAGGCGGGGTAACACCTGCCTCGTGGGTTCGAATCCCACTCTCTCCGCCATATTGTATATAACAAAAGGGATTTGGCAATTGGTGCCGAATCCCTTTTTCATTGCAGGACAATTTTTTGCGCAACAATTGTTAACCTGTAGCTAAAAATATGTTGACAATACTGTGGAGAATTTATACAATTAAAAAAACAATTGGTCCAATTTAATCTTTTGGGGAGGAAGAAGCTTATGAAAAAATTTGTTCAAGAAATGACAGCCAAGGTTTTAGGTGGGGAAGGGGTATGCTTTGACGAAGCCCTAAAAATGATAAATATTGATGAGGAGGATTTGGAAAGTCTCGAAGCGCTATTCGAGGGAGCCAATAAAATTCGAGAAAAATTTGTTGGGAAGAAAGTGGATTTATGTGCCATTGTTAATGGAAAATCAGGGAAATGTTCAGAAAACTGTAAATACTGTGCCCAGTCGGCTCATTACAATACTAATGTAAAAGAATACCCCCTTTTAGAACATGAGGAAATTCTGCCAAAAGCGTTAGAGGCTGAAGCAAAAGGAGTAACAAGGTTTTCCATCGTTACCAGCGGTAGAGGGATTAGTAATGAAGAACTGAGAAAGCTGACAGAAATTTACCGGAAACTTAAAAAGGAGACCAAATTAGAGCTCTGCGCATCCCATGGCATTATCTCCTACGAGCAGGCCCAGAGCCTCAAGGAATCAGGTGTAAGTACCTACCATCATAATTTGGAAACAAGCAGGAGATATTACCCTAATATATGTACGACGCATACATACGAGGACCGAATAAATACGATAAAAAACGCGCAGAAAGCCGGGCTGCATATATGCTGCGGAGGGATTATCGGAATGGGAGAAACTCCGGAAGACAGAGTTATGATGTTTTTTGATATAAAAGAACTTGGGGCCAGGTCCGTACCCATAAACATATTAAATCCAATCAAGGGTACCCCCTTGGAAAACAGAAAAGTTTTATCTCCCATCGAGATATTAAAGACAATAGCGGTGTCCAGGTATATCCTGCCGAAGGCTTATATCCGATATGCGGGGGGAAGAACAGCCCTCGGTGAAAAACAAATTCAAGGGTTTAAAGCCGGAGTAAATGCTGCCCTTGTAGGCGATTACCTGACAACAGTGGGGAACAAGATAGAGGAAGATAAGCAAATGATCCGGCAGGTAGGATTAGAAGTATAACGTTAAGAAAGAGGGGTTTGGCAATTATTTTGCCAAACCCCTTACTTTTCTATTTACAAATTTCAAAAATATGATACAATATAACTAACCGTATTATGTGTACTAACACAGTTAACAGTGTTAGGAAGGGAGTGAAAAAAGGATGCTACAACTGGATTTCAGGAGCAGGGTTCCGGTTTATGAGCAGTTGACTGAAAAAATTAAAGAGCTCATCATCCATAAGGTCCTGAGGAACGACGAACAGTTGCCTTCGGTCAGGGAACTTGCCCTGGAGCTGACTGTAAACCCCAATACCATTCAGAAAGCCTATCGTGAACTGGAACGCCAGGGCTATATTTATTCCATTCCGGGGAAAGGGAGTTTTGTGAAACCGAGAGAGAAACTTGAAAATAGCCCGCAAAAGGAAGAATTGATGAAACAGTTGCAAAAAATTGTGGCCGAATTGGTATACTTGGGGGTCCCTATCGAGGAAATTTTGGAGATTATTGAAAAAACGAAAAAAGGAGGGAGCGGTGCATGATCGAAGTACGACAGTTGGTTAAGAAGTTTGATAAATTTGAAGTATTGAAAGGACTGGACCTAAATGTACGCAGAGGGTCGATTTATGGACTCGTGGGATCCAACGGCGCAGGAAAAACCACTTTGTTAAAGCTGATGGCCGGTGTTTACCGACCGGACAGTGGTAGTATCATGGTAGATGGGCAACCGGTTTTTGAAAATAATCACGTAAAGGAAAACATTATCTTTATCCCTGATGAACTGTTTTATTTTAACCATTATTCTATCCGGGAGACGGCGAATTTTTTCCGCCAGGTTTATCCTACATGGGATGAAAACAGGTTTGATGAGCTTTTTAAGGTATTCGGCATAGATGTGAAACGCCGGGTAACCAAGCTTTCCAAGGGGATGAAACGGCAGGTTGCTTTTTGGCTTGCTCTTTCTGTAAAACCCCAGGTTCTGATCCTGGATGAGCCTCTGGATGGGCTTGACCCTATGGTGCGCAGCAAAGTAAAGAAGCTGCTCATGGCAGATGTGGCAGAGCGTGAGATGAGCATTATCATTTCCTCCCACAACCTTCGGGAATTAGAAGACATATGCGATTACATGGGAATTCTGCATGACGGCAAGATCATTATTGAGAGCGAATTGGATGCCTTAAAGAAAGGAATCAGCAAGGTTCAGACAGCTTTCCCGGAAGGGTTACCAGAGGAACTGTCAAGGGCCGGAAACGTTCTGTATCATGAAAAGAGAGGCAGCGTATATCTTTTAATTATGCGGGGAGACGAACAGGATATCAAAGCTCAGGTGCAAAAGTTTCGGCCTCTGCTGCTGGATGTGCTTCCGTTAACATTTGAAGAAATATTTGTATATGAGATGGGAGGGATAGGCTATGACATCCGGAACATCCTCTAGGAAATGGGTCGTATTTAAAGGTGCTCTAAAGAGGTTTAAATGGCTGAGCATCCTGTATGGGGTGGCGCTGTTTCTGGAAGTCCCACTGCTTTTGTGGATGGAGCTCAGCAAACAAAAATCTCTGCAGGGAAATCTTTGGACCGAGGTGGCCAATAAAAGCTTTGTACCGCAAATACTCTTTCACCCAATTGAGCATTTTGTTAACATCATTGTTCCGGTAATCTTTGGATTGATACTTTTTCACTATTTGCAAACGGACAGAGCAAGTACATTCTTTCACAGCCTGCCAATTAAACGGGCATCCCACTATTGCCAGAACCTATTTGCCGGGTTAACTTTAATCTGGCTGCCCATATTGATCAACGGGCTGCTTATATATGTGATTTTTGCTGCCTTCGGAGTGACAGAAGGGCAGTGGTATGACCCAAACGTATACGGCCCAGCCATGGAACAGATGAACAGTAACGGTCCTAACATCATTCCCGTATGGCAGGTGATGGCCTACTGGTTGTTCTTGAATCTGTTGATGACAGGGTTGTTCTATGTATTTACAGTGTTTATCGGCATGCTTACCGGCAATGTCTTGCTTCAGGGGGCCCTAACATTTATCGGTTTGTTTCTGCCTTTGGGACTATATCTGCTGATAAAATTTAACTTATGGAAGCTGTTATATGGATTTCCCAGAGGAATCAATGGAAGGAACATAGAATGGTTGTCGCCTCTGGTCAGCTATCTGAACAATCAGAACTATCGGTTACTATTTACAGATATGACATGGTACGTTTGGTATTTAGTGATAGCTGTCCTATTATGTATTATCAGTATTTACCTTTATAAAAGAAGGCCTGCGGAGGCCGCGGGAGAGACCCTGGCTGCAGATTGGATACGCTGGATATTCAAATATGGAGTGGCGGTATGTGCTGCCTTGACAGGCGGTCTTTACTTCAGTTCGCTCAATGAACGGAGTATAGGCGTTTTATACCTGGGATATTTTATTGGGGCGGTACTTGGCTACATCATTGCTGATATGATTGCTTATAAATCTTTCCACTTCTATAAACGGTGGAAAGGGATGGCCGTTTTTGGCGCCATATTCATTTTACTTATCTCCTCTGTCAAATTGGACCTTGTTGGCTATGAAAGATATGTTCCGGACCAGAGTGGGGTAAAAGAGGTATTTCTCAGCACTCTAAACATGGAAGGCCTCATGGCTACTGAGGGACTTACCGGGCAGGACAATATTGGGAAGGTTCGTCAGCTCCACCGGCAGATTATAAAGATGGAGAAGGAGAACAAAGTCCGTGAACAGGCATTTTATGGGCAGCAAATGAATAGCGCTGTGGGGCCTGTAGACCCGATGCGCATGAGGTCGGTAGACATAACCTATGTTTTAGACAGTGGCGAGAAGGTTCAGAGAACATATTATATCGATATGTATCTGTACCGTGAATTCCTATACCCCATATTCAACTCTCAGGAAGCAAAACAGGTTATGTATGGGCGACTCTTCAAAATGGATGCGGGGAAAATTGACCAGCTAAACGTGAACAACCATCATTTGGGCAAAAACATCCGTATTTATAAACGGACAGAAATAGAAGAAGCCCTTACGGCTCTGAGGAAAGATGTCTTAAAGGTCTCCTATGAAGCTGCCATGGAAGGTAAGGTGGCAACCCGGGCAATTATTGAATTTATACCAACAAAAGATACAGAGCCGAATGGCCCGGTTTATAATTTAAACTATTATGCTGAATTTAAAAATTTCGAGGCCTTTTTGGCGAAATACGGTTATCTGAAAGAGCTGTTCCTGGACCCGGCCGATGTATCGACAATAATTGTTAAAAAGACCCGTTCTGGTGAGACTATGGAAGTGAAGGATAAAAAGAAGATAAAGGTTCTCCTGGACTGGTGCAGTTTAGAGGACGAAAACGCTTTTATGGCGAGGCAGAAGCAGCCGGTAAACGGGAAAATGCCTGAAAATTATGGCCAAGTTGAATACTATGGCAAAATAGTAAAGAAAGACGGTAGTGTCATATATGTTGGGTTTGACAGTTCCCCCTTTGCCCGGCAACTGATTTATAAAATGCTGAACAGGAGTTAGTGGTTATACGGATTCCTGATATAACAGGCAGGAATCCTTTTTTTTGTTTTAACAGGCAGGGAGTGGCGGTTAATTATCGAAATACTATACTGTGGAAAAACACGGCAGGGCATGCTGCGCATTTCAAAAAAATGAAAAGGAGCACGATATTATGAAAAAGTTGACCAAGGTCCTCTTATTTATATTTTTGATTATGTGTTTTATACCCGGTCAGAACGCAGCAGCATACGAGGCAACCCGGGATGAACAGTTAGATTATCTGCGAAGTGTTTTTGATTTTATCAAAGAAAATTATGGCGGAGAAATAAAGGCTGATATGTTCTCGGAAGGCGTTTTGGAAGGTATATTCGGCAATTTGGATCCATATACCGAATACCTTTCCTTAAAGGACGCAGAAAATTTTTTTAATTCTATAGAGGGAAATTATAAAGGCATTGGGATTGCTTTTGTTAAAACCGATGCGGCTGTTATAATTACCGATGTTTTCTCCCGTTCTCCGGCCGACGAAGCGGGTATAATTGCGGGAGATGAAATAGTCGCTGTGGACGGCCAAAATATTGCGGGTCTTTCTTCCGATGAAATTTCAGCAATGATCAAAGGTCCGGAAGGGACAAAAGTTAAATTAACCCTGAAAAGAAATGGGCAAAAGGCGCTGATTAACTTAGAATTAACACGCTCGGAAATTGAAATTAACCCTGTTATTTATGATATAAGGGGTAACATCGGATACATAGCTATAACCACTTTTAATGCAAATACAAATAAGTATTTTTTGCAAGCTTTAAGCGAATTGGATAAGCGAAATATTAAAAAAATAATTTTAGATTTAAGAGATAATCCGGGCGGTGAAGTGTCTCAGGCGGTGGCTGTGGCGGAAAACTTTGTGCCTGCCGGGTTAATTACCAAATTAGATTATAAATCGGAAAAACAACAGGATACGGAATATTATTCCAATTTAAAAGAGAAAAAATATGAAGTGGCTGTATTGGTAAACGGCTTTACGGCCAGCGCTTCTGAAATTCTAGCCGGCGCCATTCAGGATACCAAAGCGGGAGTTTTAGTGGGCACGAAAACCTTCGGCAAATCGAAAGTACAGCAGATGGTGCCCCTTTTGACACCGGAAGCTTATCAAAAATACAAAAAATTATATAATGCAGATACGGTAAGTGCTATAGATTTAATGCAACAGTATAAAATTATCCCGGCAGATGATGAAATTATCGGCTGGGCAAAAATAACTATCGGTGAATACTTTACTCCCAGGGGTAAAAGAATTGACCAGGTAGGACTGGTACCCGACGTAAGTGTACCCGATTATAAAGCTACAAACGGCATAGATGTACGGAACATCCAAAAACTTTCCAAGAAAACAAAAATGACTTTGCATACCAAAAGCGGCGAAGTATATAACGCTGAAAAAATCTTAATTCTGTTAGGGTATAACCTTGATAAACCGGATACAAATTTAGATGCCAAAACTTTTGCCGCTATCAAGAAGTTCCAAAAAGACAAGGGGCTTTATCCTTATGGGGTCCTAGATTTTATTACCCAGCAGAAATTGAATGAAGCTTTAATTCAAATAATATTGCGGTACGATAAACAATATGCGAAAGCTGTGGAATTATTGGGGAAATAATTGGTGTAGGCAAAAACGAAGAGGTTCTGTTTAAACAAGATAGAACCCCTTCGTTTTTTTTATGGCCTTTTTAAGTTAAAAATGACTGACCCAAAAGTCCCGGACGACTTACTTATTAGGCTAAAAGTGCTTGAAGGAGCTGGATATTCACAACAAAATTTTGTCCAATAAGATTGGAAATGGAGTTTAATTTACGTTTAAATGGTTGGTATAGAATTTGCATAAATGAAATAGTGTCTTGGGGGGTGGATCGGATAGATCACACGGACTCTAAATTCGTGCAGCCGGGTGAAACTCCCGGACTCCCCGCCAAAAAGATTATAGGAGGTAGCGGTATTGGCTCTTGAATGGACACAGGTTCAGAAACAGCGTTTAAAAGAGTTAAACGCATCAAAAGAGCAACTAAATTTGGTTTTTGAGAGCCATGCTGACCGGGATAGGGCTTTTCAACAACAGGAGCGCTTACTGGTAAATCAAGCCAAGAAAAAGTTATCGGAATTCAGAGAGGTTCAGAGGCGACCTTCTCTGTGCGAATTGGAGAGCAAATTAGTTGAAGCCTTAACCGAAAAGGGTTTTGTTCAGGTCATCACGCCTACAATTATCTCTAAAGCTTCTCTTGCCAAGATGTCCATTACTGATGACCATCCGTTATTTTCTCAGGTGTTCTGGCTGGACAAAAAGAGATGCCTGCGTCCTATGCTGGCGCCTAACCTGTATACTTTGTGGAAAGACTTGGTGCGTTTATGGTCTAAACCTATCCGCATATTCGAAATTGGTACATGCTACCGCAAAGAATCACAGGGAGCCTATCATTTAAACGAATTTACCATGTTAAACGTTACAGAACTGGGCTTGCCTGAAAACAAGCGCCACCAGTGGCTGGAAGATATAGCTTCTTTGGTTATGGACACTGCCGGAATAACTGATTACCGGCTGGTCACCAAAAGCTCCAATGTTTACGGTGATACTCTGGACGTAATAAAAGGCTTTGAGCTGGGCTCAGGGGCCATGGGCCCTCATGTGCTGGACGAAAATTGGGGGATTATTGATCCCTGGGCGGGTTTTGGCTTCGGTCTGGAAAGGCTTCTGATGGCCAGGGAAGGTACCCAAAATGTGCAAAGCATTGGAAGAAGCCTCTCTTACCTTAATGGCGTACGTTTAAATATATAAATGAATTCTACTTAAAAAGTATTTAAATCTTTTTAGGGGAGGGGTGAAAAAGCCAGGAAGGTTGAGTAACTGTTGTTTTTGTAAAAGTCAGAAAAGTATAAAAAAATATAAACAGATAAGGAGAGATAGCATACATGAGTGAACAGGTTACTTTTGATAATTCCATCAGTCTGGACCACATTGGCCGCATTTACCAAATGATCGGCAACATACCGTTTTTTGCAGAAAAAAAGGCCAGAATCAACAGTATTGAAGTTTTGCCGGGCGGGTTAACTAACAGCAACTATAAGGTGACCGTCAATAATGTGGCTTATGCCGTAAGGATAGCCGGCCCTGGTACCGAAGAATACCTCAATCGCCCTGCCGAAAAACATGCAGCTACCTTAATGGCCGAACTCAATATTAACGCTCCGGTAATCTGGTATGACGAAAAAACCGGCTGCCAGGTATGTCTTTATATCCACGGAAAAACCTTGCATATACCTGATATGCAGGAAGAGAAATATATCAAAAAAGCTGCTCAGGTATTTAAAAAATACCATCAGTCAGGGAAACAGTTTATTTCCAGGTTTGATTTGTTGAAAGAAACATATTCCTATAAAAACTTGCTTATCCAGAAAAACTTTGCCTTCTATGACGGCGCAGAACTGTTCGAACAAAAAATTGAAGAAGTGAGAGAAGCTCTGGAAAAGAATCCTCCGAAACTGGCGCCTTGTCATAATGACCCCCTCTGTGAAAACTGGTTGGATGATGAAAAGAACTTTTATCTTATTGACTGGGAATATTGTGGTATGAATGACCCCATGTTTGACCTGGCGGCCTTGTGCCTGGAAGCTGAATTAAACGAGGAACAAGAAAAGTTGC
Organism: Thermincola ferriacetica; assembly: GCF_001263415.1. NCBI lineage: Bacteria > Bacillati > Bacillota > Clostridia > Eubacteriales > Thermincolaceae > Thermincola > Thermincola carboxydiphila. The sequence goes on along the minus strand of NZ_LGTE01000029.1, from coordinate 421 downwards.
TGCTGACTGAATACTTCGGCGGAGAGTTAACTGAGAAACAATTCGGGTCCTTAATTATTAACAAGTTTTTATGTGATGCCTTATGGTCCTACTGGGCAGTTCTGCAGATTGCCACCGGAAAGCCGCACGAAGAATATTGGCCATATGGTTTGAACAGGTTTAACAGGGCTTACGCGTTAATCAACGATGGTAGCCTCGATAGGGCTTTAGCAGCTTATAATAAGTAGACCAAAGGTCTGATTTAATATCGGACCTCAGTTTGTAGACAAAGTCAAATTAGTACGATTGAGAGGAGAGCTTAAATGATCTCCACTCCAATATTTTCAATCCAGTCCTTTGGAGGGGTGGGTGGGCTCTCCGCTACCACGGAGCTTTATGCTGCAAAACCTTGCCAAGAAGGCAGTGTTCCCGAACTCGATGG
>NZ_LGTE01000028.1 GCF_001263415.1 Thermincola ferriacetica | reverse complement strand
CCTGAACAATTACAGCGCCACAGAAGAAAATATTGACAAGGGCAGGTATTACGTGACCGTGAGCAACATAAACAACTTCGGCATGACGGGAGAACTGGAAATCTGTGAAGAAGACTCCGTCATCATCCTGGGGAATATGTATGATGATATTTACACCCGGCCTGGAAGAGAGTAAGGCTTGGCCGATCTTCCGGTGAAACAACCGTTGCTCCGGGGCTACGGGCAGAGCCGGTGTAAACTCCGCTCGGTTGAAATCACTGAACCCGGCCAAATCGTCGTCCTGACTCAATGGCCGGGTTTCCGGCGTCCATGCCGGAAACAGTGATTTCAAGCCCTCACTGTCGTCAACACCGGCTATCTGCCCTCCGCCAGGTCGCAACTTATTGTTTCACCGGGCAGCGGCTACTTTTCCTCATACCCTGCAGGGTGGGCAGGGTTTTCCGCCTACCGTTTGGGAGCGACTGCGCCCGCAAAACCGCAGCCGGGCAGGCAGGGGGTTCCCGCATGTTCGAAGATGGCGAAGGCCGCCGGGAAGTCCGGCACTCAACTTATATAGGGCGCCCCGGGATGTTGATAAAGGAGGTTAAATGTTTTCCGGAGCGGGGCTTAAATCGTCCATCGGTCCGCGGGCCGCGTAAGCGGGAGCAGTTATCCGATGGAGATTTCGCCCGGAGCGGAGGAATCATTTAACCTCCCCTTTTCCTATCTGCGGCACGCAACATATGCTGAGTGACCGGACGGGAGGCGGCCTGACTTATTAGAAATGCAACATGAGCCATCGAGTTCGGGAACGCTGCCTGAACGGCCAGGGTTTGCAGCACCAAGCTCCCAGGTAGCGGAGACACCCTCCTACCCTGCCGCCATTCTCCAGCACCAAGCTCCGGGGTAGCCGGGCCACCTCACCCACCCTTTATTCGCCCTTTGCCAAAGTAATAGTTACATCTTTAGGTAGAGCCATGCCCGCGCTGGCTTCAATTGCCTTTAGAATACCAATGGGAACCGGGCAGGTAAGGTGAGGCAGGATTTCTTTAGCCGCGGCTAAAACCTGTGATTCCCCTTTTTTGAACAGTTCGCTCATGACGTTCAGGGTGCCCAGTTTTTCTGCCATTTTGTTTATGTGCTGGCAGCCGCTGGTGATTTTTACGCCGGCCAGATAGTCGGGGCCGGCTTCTGCCTGGACTGTTGTTTCAAAGCCACAGGCGCCGGAGTTGATTTTTGCTTTGACCATGGATATACCTCCTTAAGGTTGTTGTTAATTCCAAAGTCCGTCTGTGGGGAAATTACATAAATACTATGTTTAATGCAATTATACACCCGGACAAAAAGGCTGACAATGGTAGGCCGTACCAATATATTTGCATAATAGGAAAAGGGGAGGTTAAATTTTTTGAAAACATTTAACCTCCCCTAATTGTTTTTCGGAATAACTTTTGACAGCCCTAAAAGTTGGACCAGGTCCAACCCAAAGCAAATCCCTAAACAGGCCTTTTCGGCAAAATCACCGGAATTTTGGCCCCGTTGGCGCTATAAATGTATCCGTAACACCTGATGCGGGGCAATTTTGTTTTTGGGTCATACTTAACCTTATAGATTATTTCCATTTCATCCACTCCTTTAACAGTATTTTACCTCATTGGCCTTATTTTAATTAAAGGCGCGAAACTTGCCACCAATCGCCATATTTGGTATAATTAAATATCGTGAAAACTTGTCCTTACCCGGCGCCAGTCGCTGTTGACTGGCTACTAATCACTGGTCACTATATTTAAGGAAGGTGAAAGGATGTTAACCAAAGCTCAGGTAGAACATGTTGCCTTGCTTGCCCGTCTTGAACTGACGGAAGAGGAAAAAGAAATGTATGCTTCCCAGCTCAACGACATACTAAATCATGTTGAAGCTCTGAACAAACTTGATACCACCGATATTCCTCCGACAGCTCATGTACTTCCCCTGCGGAACGTAATGAGAGAGGATAAGGTCTGTGAACATCTGCCTAACGAAGAAGCGCTGGCCAATGCTCCGGCGAGGGAAGACGGTTACTTTAAGGTTCCGAAAATTGTTTAACATCGTTTTTTGTTTATTTTTCAGCTATAGGAGGGAATCAGATTGGCGCTGTACCGGAAAACCATTCACGAACTGCACCAATTGCTGAAATCAAAGCAGGTCAGTTCTGAGGAAATAACCAAATCGGTTTTTGAACGAATTGACCAGGTTGAAGATAAGGTCAAGGCTTTTGTAACCCAGACCAGGGAAATAGCGCTGGCCAAGGCAAAAGAGGTTGATGACAAGATTGCCAGAGGCGAAGAGATCGGCCCGCTGGCCGGTATCCCTGTTGTTATCAAGGATAATATGTGCACCAGGGGCATTTTGACCACCTGTTCTTCCAAGATGTTGCATAATTTTGTGCCGCCATATGACGCTACGGTAGTGAAAAAACTTGCTGACGCCGGAGCGGTTATGATTGGCAAATCCAACCTGGACGAATTTGCCATGGGCTCTTCGACGGAGAACTCCAGGTTCTTTCCCACCAGAAACCCGTGGGACCTGGAAAGGGTACCCGGTGGTTCCAGCGGCGGTTCGGCTGCTGCTGTCGCGGCAGATGAGACCGTTTATTCTCTGGGTTCCGATACAGGCGGTTCCATCAGGCAGCCGGCATCTTTCTGTGGTGTAGTTGGCTTGAAACCGACTTACGGTTTGGTCTCCCGTTATGGATTGGTGGCCTTCGCTTCATCGCTGGATCAAATCGGGCCTTTCAGCAAAGACGTTACGGACGCGGCCATTATTATGAATACCATAGCCGGCCATGATCCATGTGACTCTACATCGGTTAATTACAATGTACCTGATTATACAAAGTCATTGGTTAACGACGTAAGGGGCATTAAAATCGGTATTCCCAAGGAGTACTTTGTGGAAGGCATCCAGCCTGATGTGCGGGAGCTTATAGAGGATGCTATTAAGAAATTTGAATCCCTGGGAGCGGTTTGTGAAGAGATGTCCCTGCCTCATACGGAATATGCGCTGCCCGTTTATTACATACTGGCGCCCGCAGAAGCCAGTTCCAACCTGGCTCGTTACGACGGGGTAGGGTACGGCTACCGGGACGAATCAGCCGACGATATTGTCAGCATGTATATGAAAACCAGGAGTGAGGGCTTTGGCGCCGAGGTTAAACGGAGGATCATGCTGGGCACCTACGCATTAAGTTCCGGTTATTATGACGCATATTACCTGAAGGCCTTAAAGGTGCGGACTTTGATTAAACAGGATTTTGACCGGGCTTTTGAAAAATATGATGTTATTTTGACGCCTACATCTCCTTCGACGGCCTTCAAATTCGGCGAAAAATCGGACAACCCGATGGAGATGTACCTTTCCGACATCTGTACCATTGCCGTTAACCTGGCCGGTATACCGGGTATTTCGATACCCTGCGGCTTAAGTCAAGGTCTGCCTGTTGGCTTGCAGTTAATTGGCAAGCCCCTGGGAGAGGAAACTTTGTTCAGGGTTGCTTATACCTATGAACAGAACACAGACCATCATAAAGCCAAGCCCAGTTTATAGGAGGTGCAGCGATGTCAGCGGATTATGAAGTAATAATAGGTCTGGAAGTCCATGCTGAATTAAAAACTGATTCCAAGATATTTTGTTGTTCATCAACGGAGTTTGGGGGCGACCCCAACACTCATGTTTGTCCCGTATGTTTAGGTTTGCCCGGGGTTTTGCCTGTTTTGAATAAAAAAGTTGTAGAATTCGCAATTAAGACAGGATTGGCTTTAAACTGTAAGATTGCTGAATTCAGTAAATTTGACCGGAAAAACTATTATTACCCCGACCTGCCCAAAAACTACCAGATTTCACAGTATGATTTGCCCATTGCTGAGCACGGTTACCTGGATATTACCGTGAACGGTGAGCAGAAACGAATCGGTATTACCAGAGTGCATATGGAGGAAGATGCCGGAAAGCTGGTACATGAAGGCGCTACCATTGCTTCCTCCAAGTATTCCCGGGTAGATTATAACCGGACCGGCGTACCCTTGGTGGAAATCGTTTCCGAACCCGATATCAGGTCGCCGGAAGAGGCACGTTTGTACCTGGAAAAATTAAAGGCTATTCTTCAGTATATTGATGTATCTGACTGCAAAATGGAAGAGGGTTCGTTACGGTGCGACGCCAATATTTCCGTGCGCCCGGTGGGCCAAAAAGAATTCGGCACTAAGACAGAGCTGAAAAATATGAACTCCTTCCGGGCCCTGCAGCGAGCGCTGGAATACGAAGTGCAGCGGCAGATTGAGATCCTGGAAGAAGGGGGCCGGGTGGTTCAGGAAACCAGAACCTGGGATGAAAATAAAGGCATTACCTTATCAATGCGTAGTAAAGAACAGGCCCATGACTACAGGTACTTCCCCGACCCGGACCTGGTACCCCTTGTGATAGATGAAGAATGGGTTAATAAAATCAAGTCTACTTTGCCCGAACTGCCTGACCAGCGAAAGGCCCGTTATGTCGAGCAGTATGGACTGCCCGAATATGACGCTGAAGTAATTACAGCTTCCAAAGCCTTATCGGATTACTTTGACCGGTGCCTCAAATACTACGACAACCCAAAGGCATTGAGCAACTGGGTCATGGGCGAATTGCTCAAGCACCTGAACGGGGCCAATATTGATATTACCGAGTGCAAGATTTCTCCGGAAAATATGGCTGAACTGTTGACGTTAATCGATAAAGGCACTATCAGCGGCAAGATAGCCAAAACTGTTTTTGAAGAAATGTTTGCCACCGGTGAAAAACCGGAAAAGATCGTTCAGGACAAAGGCTTGGTTCAGATTTCTGACGAATCGGCAATTGCTGCCCTGGTTGATGAAGTAATTGCCAACAATCCGCAATCTGTGGAAGATTACAAAAACGGGAAAGACAGGGCTTTGGGCTTCCTTGTAGGACAAGTCATGAAAGCAACCAAAGGGAAGGCCAATCCGGAAATTGTGAATAAACTTTTAAAGGAACGGTTAAACAACTAAACCATAAACTGTTGAACAGCGTGTTGTGGCAGCCAATAGGCTGCCTTTTTTCTTTGAGGAACATTGAAAATTTAAAGCACACCCGGGCGAGGATACAGTGGTAGAGATTATTTTGCCAATGGTATAAATTTGGTTTCCCATTGAAAACCTTTCTTCCCTTCTTCCCTAATTTTTATGGTCTGCATATAATGTAATGACCTTAAGCGGGAGGGAGGTAAGAAAATGGAGAAGATTAAAGCTACGATTCAAAAATATCAAAATTCATTATTTTCCAGGGCCAATGTCTGCGGAGTGGGCATGGGCAAAAAGATGGTCAGGTCGATAAGCAGTGCGGATGCGCCGATGAGCATTGTTGTTCTGGTAAAGAAAAAACTTCCTGAAAGCGAGCTTAGAGTACACGATATTGTTCCTAAAGAGATAAACGGCATTCCCACCGATGTAATCGAAGTCGGGGATATTAAACTGCAGGCCAGCCGGACGATAAAATATAAAAAAGTACAACCGGGAGTAAGTATCGGGCATTATAAAATTACGGCCGGAACGTTAGGGGCCGTGGTTAAGGACAAAAAGACCGGGCAACTGCTCATATTGTCAAACAACCATGTCCTTGCCAACGGAAGCAACGGTAACGACGGCAGAGCCAAGATAGGAGATCCCATTTTACAGCCCGGACCCCATGATGGGGGGACGAGAAAGGATGAAATAGGCACTTTATACAAGTTTGTTCCGGTGCACCGGGAAACGGTCCAGCCGGCGTGCGCAAAAGCAGCGGCAGCAGAGTTTTGGGCAAACGTGCTGGTAAAAATGGTGGCTCCTAAGTATGTGGTCAAGGTCCTGCGGAAAACACAAACGGCAAATATTATAGATGCGGCCCTGGCCAAACCCAACGATCCCAACCGGCTTGACCCGACTATCCTGGATATTGGTCCGGTCAAAGGAGTGGCTGAAGCCGAGGTAGGGATGAACATAAAGAAAAGCGGCAGGACCACCGGAGTGACAAAAGGGCAGGTCAAAGCGGTCAATGCCACGGTCCAGGTTGATATGGGTGACGGAACGGAAGCGGTTTTTGCCGACCAGATTATTGCTTCAGGTATGTCCCAGGGCGGCGACAGCGGTTCTTTGGTATTGGATGAACAGAACCGCGCCGTAGGGCTGCTTTTTGCAGGTTCCGACAAGGTGACTATACTAAATAGGATACAAAATGTTATGGATAAATTATCTATCACTTTTTAAGGAATAGTTTATATATTGGCACCCAAGAAAAGGTGCCAATTTTAATTTTATCATTATTTTGTACCTGGTAAACAACAAATATATTCTAAATTTGTGGCTTCTCAAAAAAAAGATTTCGTGTTAGAATTAGATTATATGGCTCTCTTGGAAAAGAACCAATGCTGTATATGAGAGGGGTGGAATAATGATGGAAAAAAAGATAACAATTGTGGATACAACTTTACGCGATGGGGAGCAAACGGCCGGAGTAGTATTTGCGAACAAGGAAAAGGTAAGAATTGCCCAGATGCTTGACGAATTAGGAGTTCACCAGATAGAAGCCGGTATTCCGGTCATGGGCGGTGATGAAGAAAAAGCCGTTAAGGAGATCGTCAAGCTCGGGCTGAAGGCCAGTATTATGGGATGGAACCGGGCAGTTATTTCCGATATTGAAGAGACTCTAAGGTGCGGCGTGGACGCTGTGGCGATTTCCATATCTACTTCAGATATACATATTCAGCATAAACTACAGACATCACGCGAATGGGTGCTCGAAAATATGGTCAAAGCCGTTGAATTTGCCAAAAAGGAAGGGGTTTATATTTCCGTTAATGCTGAGGATGCTTCCCGCAGTGATATGGAGTTTCTTATCCAGTTTGCCAGGGCGGCTAAAGAAGCGGGGGCAGACAGAATCAGGTATTGCGATACCATAGGTATTTTGGATCCTTTTACTACTTATGAAAATATCCAGACGTTAAAAAAACACGTTGATATTGATATAGAAATGCATACGCATAATGATTTCGGTATGGCTACGGCCAATGCTCTAGCCGGGATAAAGGCCGGCGCTTCCCACGTGGGAGTGACCGTTATGGGCTTGGGCGAACGCGCCGGTAATGCTGCTCTGGAAGAAGTGGTGATGGCTCTCAAGCATATCTGGCAAATTGACCTGGGATTCAAGACCAATATGTTCAGGGATTTGGCCGAATACGTTTCCCTCGCTTCCGGGCGGGAACTCCCTGCCTGGAAGGCCATCGTAGGGTCAAATATGTTTGCTCATGAATCAGGCATACATGCCGACGGCGCTATTAAAAACCCTATAACTTACGAAGTATTTGCCCCGGAAGAAGTGGGGTTGGAGCGGCAAATAGTAATCGGCAAACATTCAGGTTCCAAGGCTTTAATGATGAAGTTTGCTGAATACGGCATCCACCTCAGCGAAGCGGACGCAGCCCAGCTTTTGCCAAAAATTCGGTCCCATGCCGTGGCCTTAAAAAGGTCTTTGTTTGATAAAGAGCTGGTATATATTTATGAAGAAGTTTTCGGGAAAAAACCTCTTTAGGTTTTGGAGAAAATAATAATTTCCTGTTTTGGGATGATGTGATATTATGTATTAGTGGGGATAAAAAGCACAAGAGGTGATGGAGTTTGGTCAAATTCGAAAAATACGATTTACCCAGAGAAGGTACTCCCATTACGCTGGAAAACGGAAAACTTAATGTACCGGACAACCCTATAATTCCCTTCATCGAAGGCGATGGAATCGGTCCGGATATTTGGGCTGCAGCGTCCCGGATTTTGGATGCGGCGGTCGAGAAAGCTTATGCCGGAAAGAAGAAAATTGCCTGGTATGAAGTCTATGCCGGCGAAAAGGCTTTTAATAAATTTGGCGAATGGATGCCTGCCGATACTTTAACCGCTATCAGGGAATACATAGTAGCAATAAAAGGGCCCCTGACAACTCCCGTTGGCGGGGGGATCCGTTCTTTGAATGTGGCCCTGCGCCAGGAATTGGATTTATACGTATGTTTGAGACCGGTAAGGTACTTCCAGGGAGTGCCTTCGCCAGTCAAACATCCCGAATTGGTAGATATGGTAATATTCCGGGAGAATACCGAAGATATCTATGCCGGGATAGAGTGGCCGGAAGGCAGTGAAGAAGTTAAAAAGGTTATCAAATTCCTGCAGGAAGAAATGGGAGTTAAAAAAATTCGCTTCCCGGAAACTTCCGGTATTGGTATTAAACCTGTATCCAAAGAGGGTACTTTCCGGCTGGTAAGAGCCGCCATAGAATACGCCCTGGCCAACGGTAGGAAAAGCGTAACCCTGGTGCATAAAGGCAATATCATGAAATTTACAGAAGGAGCTTTTAAGAACTGGGGTTATGAATTGGCCGAGAAGGAATACGGGGACAAGGTGTTTACATGGGCTCAATATGACAGGATTGCGGAAGCTGAAGGAACAGAGGCTGCTAGTAAGGCCCAAGCTGAAGCAGAAGCAGCAGGTAGAATAATTATCAAGGATTGCATCGCCGATGCCTTTCTGCAGCAAATACTGCACAGGCCCAAAGACTATGATGTTATTGCCACTCTTAACCTGAACGGCGACTATATTTCTGATGCTTTGGCCGCTCAGGTCGGTGGCATTGGAATTGCCCCCGGGGCCAACATAAATTATGTAACTGGACATGCTGTATTTGAGGCAACCCATGGAACAGCGCCGAAATATGCCGGTCTCGATAAGGTTAACCCGGGTTCCGTACTGTTGTCCGGTGTACTGATGCTGGAATACCTGGGTTGGAAGGAAGCCGCTGAATTAATTTATAATGCTTTGGAAAAAACCATAGTCAGTGGTATTGTAACCTACGACTTTGCCCGTCTGATGGAAAATGCCAAGGAAGTCAAGTGTTCAGAATTCGGTAATGAGGTAATCAAAAACCTGTAGAAGCGCATTTAGGATAATGGGTGCAGCATCTGAAGGTAAATGCAAAAGAGGTCAATGGTCCTGTGTATAACTAAGGAACCATTCGACCTTTTTTTAATGCTTACTTATCCTTTTTATTATCAGGCGCCAAAAATTTTTTGTCCAATTGTATACATTTGTCCGGCCAAATTGTTTATTAAAGGGGGAATTTGAACGAGTTTTCATTAATTTGGCGGGTAAGGATGGGAAAATAACTAAAGACGATTACAAAGTTCAGGGAGTAGCGGTTACCGTACCCTTTATTAAGGCATCTTCTTTAGGAGTTGTGACAGACAAATATTAACAAGGGAGCGATACTGTGCCCGTAAAACCGCAGACAAAAAGACAAGGGGTTCCCGCATGTTTGAAGATAGCAAGACATATTTCGCGGCAGCGGTCACACATGAAGCATTCAGCATGAGTTTTTTCTCCCCTGGGTCCTGGCAGACTGCGCCAGTAGGACAGGCATTTAGGCAGGCGTTGCAATTATTGTAGGCTTCAGGTTTATGCTGGAAGGTTACCGTTCACATTTTTGCAGTGGGTTCCCCAGTCATCAGTACAGTTATCGGCTATAAACATAACATGGGCAAACTCCACCTGCTCAAAATTATCTTTCAGTTTAAACTCGACTTCATGGGCCAGGTCATCCAAATCTTTAAGCTGAATGTGTTCATCAGCTTCCAGGACAAGGTAAAAAAGATATTTGTTGGGCCCTACGCTCATAGATTTGATTTTGTTTACATCTTTGACGTGGTTAATCGTTTTTACAAAATTACCGATTTCAAGGGTGGTGTTCATATCTGCAGATTCACCCGTGATAGCCTCCATATTATCTTTGGCGCTTGTTACACCGATAGCAAAAAGGATGAGCCCGATAATGACCGATGCTAAACCGTCAAAAACGGTATTATCAGCGGCCACTGAAATTCCAATGGCGATTCCGGCAATAATTAGGCCAAGGAGGGCTGCCATGTCTTCCAGGAAGACAAACCTGGTGGCGGGAGGACTTTGAGATAGGTATCTGAAGGCTTTGCCAATTGCACGGATGCCCTTTGTACTATCGCCTGCTTCGTGGCATATGGCTACTGTTGCCTTATAACAAGAAAAGAGCTCAAATAATATGCTTAGTCCCAGGATGCCCAGGTTAAGGGTAACATGCTCCAGGGGTTCGGGGTGAATTACCTTAGTGATTCCTCCGTAAATTGACAGGGCTCCACCTATAAACAGCAATCCCAGACTGGCTACAAAGGACCAAAAAAAGGCCTTTTTCCCGTGACCGAAATTGTACTTGTTATCTGCTGGCTTTTCAGACTGCTGGATTCCTATGAGCAGAAAGAAACCATTAGCCCAATCACCTACCGAGTGTTTAAACTCTGCCAGCATAGAAGCGGAACCGCTCATAATTGCCCCCACAAGCTTCATCACCGCTATAAGACCGTTGGCTAACAACGCAGCTTTTATCGCGCCTTTACTTTCCGCGGACATTCTGTTCTCTCCTTTGGAAATTAATATATATAAACAAAAACAATTCTAGCATAATCAGGTTTTTAAGTAAAGACGGTTTTTCCGCAATGAAAAAGCCTCGCCAGGGGCGAGGTGCAATCAGAATTAGGCTAGCAAAACTCAATTTGCCCGGAAGCTAAACTTTTTACCGTAACCAGGGATTCCACCCGGATTCCTTGGTTACGCAGTTCCTGGCCTCCTGACTGAAAACCTTTTTCTATCACAATACCTATCCCAACAAGGCGGGCTTTGGACTGACGGACGATTTCTACCAGCCCTTTTGAGGCGGCGCCCATGGCCAGGAAATCGTCTATGATTAGAACCCGGTCGCTAGGTTTCAGGTAGTTGGCCGATACGCTGATGGTTACGTCTTCATTTTTAGTAAAAGAATGCACCAGGGCAGAATAAATCTGACCCTGCAAGGTGGAAGGCTTATTTTTTTTGGCAAAAACCACCGGTACTTTAAGTTCCATGGCGGCAGCAAGAGCTACGGCAATTCCGGAAGCTTCAATGGTCAGTACTTTGGTAACGCCGTCGTTTTTAAACCGGTTTGCAATTTCTTTACCAATTTCTAATATTAATTCAGGGTCCAGTTGGTGGTTCAGGAAAGAATCAACCTTTAGGACTGTGTCTGAGACGACTATACCGTGCTCGCGAATTTTTTGTTTTAATAATTCCATTTTTTCAGCTCCTTGCTATCTTTCTTCCCGGTTATAAGGGAGCCCCAAAGCGGCAGGAGTCCCGACCCGGCGTCTTTTAGTTTCACTTGTGATAAAGATAAGTACTATTATAGTCATTACATAAGGGAGCATCTGTAAGAAAAACGGTGAAATGGTTTTAAGGAAAGAGGCCTGTTCCCCAAGGGCCTGGATACGGAATCCAAGGGAGTCCACCCCGCCGAAAATGTAGGCTCCTACCAGAGCCTTTCCGGGGTGCCATACCGCAAAGATTACCAGGGCCACCGCGATCCAGCCCCGTCCTACAGTCATGTTTTCTATCCAGGACGGCGCATAGGCCAGGGATAGGTAAGCACCGCCAATGCCGGCCAGCATTCCGCCGATGATAACATATATATACCTTGTTAAGTAAACGGGTATTCCCATTGAGTCGGCTGCGGCGGGGTTTTCGCCTACTGCCCGCATGTTTAGGCCCCAACGGGTATGAAAAATGAGCACCCAGAGGACGGCCACCAATAAAAAGCTCAGGTAAACAAGAGCATCATGCCGAAACAGGATAGGGCCCAGGAAAGGTATCTTTGACAAGCCGGGGATGACCACAGGCTTAAAGACATCTGGTACGGGCTGACCTATATAAGGCTTGCCCAGAAAACTGCTTAATCCTGTGCCAAAAATGGTTAGGGCCAAGCCGCTGACAACCTGGTTAGCTCTCAGAGTAACTGCAAGGAAAGCATGTATGGCGGCCATTAATCCGCCTGCTGCCATAGCGGCGAGGATACCCATCCAGTGGTTGTGGGTATGCACCGTGACAATATAACCGGAAACCGCCCCCACTAACATCATTCCTTCTACTCCCAGGTTTAGTATGCCTACCCGTTCTGAAAGGATTTCGCCAAGGGCAGCGTAAAGAAGCGGTGTTCCTGACGTAATTGCTGTAGCCAAGAGGATTACCACCAAAGGTTCGTTCATTTAGACAACTCCTTTCTTTTGGGTGGCCTTGAGTTTTAGCGAGTACCTGGTAAAAATCTCGCTTCCCAGGATAAAGAAGAGGATAGCGCCCTGCAGCATAGATACTACAGATGCCGGCAGACCTAAGGTCTGCATGTTATAGCCGCCAACCATCAGCCCGCCAAACAGGAAAGAAACCAGAATAATGGCGAAGGGATTAAGCCTTGCTAACCAGGCGACTATAATAGCCGAGTATCCGTATCCAGGGGATAAGTTTGGCTGCAGCCGTTGAGTGATCCCGGAGACTTCGGTCATACCGGCTATCCCGGCTAATCCACCGCTTAAGGCCATAACCAGCAGGATGTTTTTTGCTATATTCATGCCTGCATAACGGGCTGCTACCGGACTTTCGCCGATGACTCTTATTTCATAGCCCCACTTGGTATGCCAGAGGACGATGTAAAGGATGATCGCCAAGACCAGGCCAAAGATAAGGCCCAGGTGAATTCTTGTGTTTCCAAGGACGGGTAGAAGAGTACTGGAAGGGAATATTGCCGTCAGGGGAAAGTTCATGCCCTTCGGGTCCTTCCATGGGCCATAAACAAGGTAATTTGAAAAGAGAATAGCTACATAGTTCAACATTAGGGTTGTAATAGTTTCATTTACTTTCCACAGAGCCCTTGGCACGGCAGGGAGCAGGCCCCACAAACCGCCGGCCAGAAATGCTACCAGCAACATGAGGGAAAGATCAAGAAACCTGGAGCCTGTACTGTGGAAGAGGGCAAACCAGGAAGCGGCGACAGCGCCCATATAAAACTGGCCTTCAGCGCCAATGTTCCACAACTGCATCCTGAAAGCTATGGAAACGGCCAGACCGCACAAGAGCAAGGGCGTAGCCTTTACAACTGTTTCCGACAGACTGTAGGAGGAACCAAAGGCGCCTGTTATCATGGCTGAATAAATTTCAAGGGGATTATGTCCCGATACAGCAAGAAATACCGCGCCCACGAGGAGGGCTAGGATTACCGAAAGGATAGGGTTTAAAACCATGGCTGTTTTAGATGTATCATCCCTTTTTTCGAAAACCAACACTCGGTGGTTACCTATCGGCAGCCCGCTCATATACTCACCTCTTTTGTTTGGCCGGCCATCATCAGGCCAACTTTTTCTATGTCAAACTGCTCTCTGGAGAGGATACCCATAATTTCCCCTTCGTGCAAAACTGCAACCCTGTCCGATAAAGTGAAGAGTTCTTCAAGCTCTTCAGATATCAGAATAATGCCTTTACCGGCTGACCTTTGTTCCAGAAGTATTCTGCGTACTGTTTCAACAGCCCCTATATCCAGGCCGCGGACAGGATAGACAGCCACTATTACGTCCGGATTACCTGAGATTTCCCGCGCCAGCAGTAATTTTTGCAGATTTCCTCCGGATAAAAGCTTGACCGGTGCATCGAGTCCCGCCAGCTTAATATCGAAACGTTCTACCAGTTCGTGGGCAAAGGCACGCACTCTTTTCCAGTTGATAAACCAGCCCCGGCCAATGGATTCAGACCGGTAATTCTTTAAAATACTGTTATCAAGGGCATTAAGACTCCCAACCAACCCGGTTCCCAGGCGATCTTCCGGAATAAGGCTTACCTTTGCATCTATCATGTGCCGGGCGTTTTTGCCGTTGAAATGCTGTCCCCGTATCAGCAGTTCCCCTGCGGCGACTTCCCGAAGGCCGGCAATTACTTCCGCCATTTCTTTTTGGCCATTGCCGGCAACTCCAGCTATACCCAGTATTTCACCCTGCCTAACCTGGAGGGAGAGGTTTTTTAGCGCCCGTTGGCCCCGGTCTCCAAGGGCTGATACATTCTTAAGTTCCAGAATAATATCTCCCTTGTCTGTAAAAGGCAGGTTGTCATTTAAATTTATATCCCTGCCGACCATAGCCATGGTCAGATGTTTGTTGTCAATTTCTTTTCCGATATAAGTCCCCACAGATTTTCCGTCGCGCAGGACAGTCACCCGGTCGGCATTATCCAGGACTTCCTGCAGTTTATGGGTGATTACGATAACTCCTTTTCCTTGGTCAGCCATCCGTCGCAAAGTAGCAAAGAGTTCCCTTGATTCCTGAGGTGTCAATACAGCCGTCGGTTCATCCAATATCAGTATTTCGGCTCCCCGGTAAAGCATTTTTATAATTTCAACTCTTTGCTGCTCTCCCACGGATAACTGCCAAATCTTCGCTCTGGGGTCAATTTTCAAGCCATATTCCTCCGAGAATCGGGCCAGTTTATCCTGAACTTTTTTCATATTGATAATGAAACCTTCTTCTTTTGAGCCCATTATAATGTTTTCTGCAACGCTGAAGGACTGCACCAGGCGGAAGTGCTGATGAACCATGCCTATACCTGCGTCAATGGCATCGCGCGGGGAGGAAAAACGGGTTTTCCGACCCCTGATATATATTTCTCCTTCGTCGGGCATATAGAGGCCTGTTAATATACTCATCAGCGTACTTTTGCCTGCGCCGTTTTCTCCCAGCAGGGCATGGATTTCTCCAGGGAGAAGTTCAAAATTTACATCCTGGTTGGCAATAACCCCTGGAAATTTTTTAGTTATGGCTTGCATTTTTACAAGTGGCGCTTTCATTAAGCACTCCTCCTGAAAAGCTTTATCAAAAGTTGGCTGCTGACCCGAAGGCCAGCAGCCGGATAGCACAGTTATTTGAAAATGGGCATTATTAAGAATGGGCCCCTTTACTGTTTGGGAACAGTTCCTTCTACGCCTTCGACAAACCAGTCCATACTAAGCTTGTCTTTGTCACTTAGATCTTGCCCGGCAGGAACACGTTCTTTACCTGTGTTGTCTTTGATAGGCCCGAAGAATACATCCCACTTACCGCTGAGAATTTCTTGTTTTTTCGATTCAATGGCGGTCTTAATGTCTTCTGAAACCATGTCGCCGTAAGGAGCCAGGTCTACGACGCCGTCAGCCATGGGCCCCCAATATTGTTCGGATTTCCAGGTGCCGTCAAGAATGGCCTTGACAGTTTTTTCATAATAAGGTCCCCAGTTCCAAACTGGGCCGGTCAAAACTGCTTTGGGAGCAAACTTCCTCATATCGGAGTTGTAACTGATGCCAAATTTGCCTGCTTCTTCGGCCGCCTGCATAGGACCGGGTGTATCCTGATGCTGGGCTATTACGTCAGCGCCCTGTTCCAGGAGGCTCTTGGCGGCTTCTTTTTCCTTGGCAGGGTCATACCAGGTATTGGTCCAAACTACTTTTACCTTTGCCTTAGGATTTACTGAACGTACACCGAGGGTAAAGGCGTTAATGCCCCGTACAACCTCAGGAATGGGGAAAGCGGCAACATAGCCGATAGTGTTGGTTTTAGTGGTTTTACCTGCTGCGATACCGGACAGGTAACGAGCCTGGTAAATTCTCCCGAAGTATGTACCGACGTTTTTAGCTGTTTTATAGCCGGAGCAATGCAGGAAAACCACATCGGGGTATTTCGCGGCTACCTTCTGAACAGCATCCATGTAACCAAAACTGGTTGCAAAGATGATCTTGCAGCCTTGCTGAACAAGGTTTTCCAGAGCGCGTTCAGCATCGGCATTTTCAGGTACTGACTCCATGTAAATGGTTTTGATGTTGGGAACCTTTTCCTCCAGGTATTTACGCCCCTGGTCATGGGCATAGGTCCAACCCGCGTCACCTACAGGGCCTATGTAGATAAAGCCAACTTTTGTAGGTTCTGTCGCCGCCTTTTCTGTGGCGGCTTTTTCTGCCTTACCGCCGCCGCAACCTGTTACTGTTACAACAGCAAATAGCAGCAGGGTAAAGAGCGCCAGAATCTTTTTCATAGTTCTCCCCCTTTTTTTGTTATTTTAAATTCAACTTTCGCAGTTCTATTAGTACTGTATTGGCGAAACAATAAGTTATAACTTAGCGGAAGGCGGCGAAAGTTGAATTGTTAAAACAAATAAAAAAATATGACCAAAGCTTGTCTACTGACACAGTGAAACAAAAGGGTATAAAATTGCGCGGTACCCTTACACCAGTAAACTAATTCATAAACGGCGACCCAAGCAAAATAAAAACTCAGATGGTAGTTTTCGCTTCCGGAGTGAAAACCCTCATCTGAGCCGGATTGCCCTAGATGCCAGTTCTAAAAGAACTGAACCAATATATAATGGTGGATTGTTTCACTCGTAGTCGGGCAATTTACGGTCGCCCGGTAGAAACTTTTGAGCCATATTCTCAAAGATATACGAGTATTTATTCATGTTTAATTTCAAAAATAATGTAACATAAAAATCGACATTTTTCAAGGAAAAAATTACTAGTGCTATAGTCCTAATGCCAGGGTACTATTTTTGCCAAAATGCAACGGATGTGCAGGAAAAATCTACTTGTCGGTAGAACATGATAAATCAAGAATTAAGCATTAAAAATTAAAAATTTCTTGGTGAAAAGGGTAAACTTATCGAAAGATAAGGACACAAAGCCATGGGTCTACGGAATGGTGTTCAGTGGTCATTATTCTATGATTGCCAGGCTGCCGAAAAATGTGTAGTTACCCTATTGTCTACAAGATAATAGGGTTTTTTATTTACATATTTTATCAAGGAGGGTTTGCTCCATGAAAAAGGGTATCCTCTTTTGCGCGACTTTTTTGGTGGGAGCGCTTTTGCTAGCAGGTTGTTCCGGCAAAAGTATGAACCCATTTGCTGCCAAATCACAGTTGTCGGTACAGAAAGACGAGGTCAAACGGCTTAGTGAGAAACCGGCAAAAGGCGATCAGGAAAAGGTTGATATTGACCGGGTTGTTGTGCAGATGGTTAATGAAACCCGGGCGGGGTTTTTTGATAAAGCTATATCAATAGGCGAATCAGCTTTTGAACAGGGCCGGCAGTCCGAAAAGTTTCTGGACACACTGGCTGTAGCCTATGGTTACAAGAACCAACTGGAAGGCTTAACTGACCGTGAAAAGAAAAAGTATGTTGAAACAGCCCGGTTGTTATTGGCAACAGACCCCACTAATACGGGAAAAAAGAATCTTTTGGCAGCGGTTTTAATAGACACGGGTAATTTCAACGAAGGTAATAAATTAGCCGCTGAAATATATAATGCTTTGCCCCAAAAAACAAAGGAAGTTATGGATACTTATGGTTGGGGGCTTTATAGGGCCGGAAAAGCGAAAGAAGCGTTGCCGGTTTTTCAGGCCCTTATGCAGGCAGGACCGGACAACCTTTCCCAAACCTATCATACGGCTGTGGTATTGGAAACAGTGGACAAAGCCAAAGCATTGTCCTTGTATAAAAAGATAGTGGACTGGGCCAATAATGCCCTCACATGGGAAGAGAACAGAGATAATCTGGCTTCTACGGCACTGATTAATAAAATAAGAAAGGATGCTCAGGATGCTATTAACCGCATCCAGTTAAGAGGGCGTTCTGCTTATTAGTTTTTGTTATTACCACATTAATTACCATAATTAAATCTATGGCCGGGATAAATAATATAAATGCAGTCCAATATCTTGTACAGGAGGAGTAATTAATGGATATTAGAGAAAGCCATCCCACTATCGATATGAAAAATAATTATAGTGCTGACGAAAGTGCGGGTGTTACCGTCTATCCTACTCCCATCACCCAGGGAGAACACATCAATGTAATCTATAATGGGTTACTTGCCAAATCAGGAGCTGACGGAATTTGGCTGCATTACGGTTTTGGTCCCCATAACAACTGGCATGATGTGAAAGACCTGAAGATGTTTAAAACCGGCCGTGGTTGGGAGTATACGTTCCAGGTGACAGACCCCACCAGATTAAACTTCTGTTTTAAGGACAGTGCTAATAACTGGGATAACAATAACGGCCTGAACTGGAGTTTTGAAATTCACCATGGAAAAACCTATTAATTTGCTGCCGGTTGCCCTCTTTGTACAGAGAAAGCTCTTTGGCAAGTTGACCAGTAATCCCCCCTTTGTGGGGGTTTTTTTATGGGCGGAAAAACGGCGTAAGCCTTCGTTTCCTTTATGTATAATGCTTTTTGCCCGTAGGAAGAATACAACATATAAAGCTTTGTAAAAATTTATAATCAAAGGAGGTCAAAAGGTTTGCGCATACTTATATTCAGTTGGGAGTACCCGCCCAAAAGTGTGGGTGGTTTAGCTCAGCATGTTTACTATTTGTCAAAAGCTTTGGCCAAATGGGGTCATCAGGTATATGTGGTGACATGTGGAGGCCCTGATACTGAACCAGTGGAAAACATTGACGGCGTTCAGGTTCACCGGGTGCATTCCTATGCTGTTTCAGCGCCTGATTTCCGTACCTGGATTTTGCACCTGAACCTCAGTATGCTGGAGTATGCAGTAACTCTTCTTAATTCTATCGACGGTGTCGATATTGTGCATGCCCACGACTGGCTGGTGGCATATGCTGGTCGGGCTGTCAAACATGCTTATAGGATTCCTTTAGTGGCCACAATTCATGCCACCGAATACGGGCGCAACCACGGTTTGCATAATGACAACCAGCGGTACATCAGCGATGTAGAATGGTGGTTAACTTATGAAGCGTGGCGAGTCATTTGCTGCAGTTCGTACATGGAGCAAGAACTAAAAAACTTCTTCCAGTTGCCCGGAGACAAAATTAGAATAATTCCCAATGGGGTTGAACCGGAAGATTTTCAGGCACCTGCCAGTATCCGGGAAGAACGGGGCAAGATGATATTCTTCATCGGCAGATTAGTTAGGGAAAAAGGCGTCCAGGTTTTGTTGGAAGCAGCGCCCAGGATACTTTCGCAATATCCGGATACGCGCATTGTAATTGCCGGCAAAGGGCCGTATGAAGATTACCTGAGGGCCATAGCCCATGGTTTGGGCCTCAACGGGAAAGTAGAATTTGCCGGTTATGTCAATGACATGCAGCGAAACCGGCTTTATCAGCAGGCAACGGTAGCCGCTTTTCCCAGCCTTTATGAACCTTTTGGGATAGTCGCCCTGGAAGCTATGGCCGCGAAAACTCCGGTAGTGGTGGGCGACACAGGCGGTTTAAGGGAAATAGTTGAACACGGCGTGGATGGGCTGAAATGTTATCCTGGTTCTGCTCAGTCCCTGGCTGATAACATCCTGGCTGTATTCAACGATCCTGGATTGGCTCAACGGCTGAAAAAGGCAGGTTATGAAAAGGTGATTAAAAAATATAGCTGGGATGCCATTGCAGGCCAGACAGCGGAAGTTTACAAGGAAATTGTAAATGAAGCCAAATCAGTAAACTGGCAGACCGATACCTGGATGGCTCGCAAACGACTTAGTCTGGTACAGGAAAAATTCCGGAATTTTGGTCGGTACAATATTTTTGGACAAGAAAGGAGATAAGATCAGTGCAGGCAATTATCATGGCCGGCGGCGAAGGTTCCAGGCTGAGGCCGCTCACCTGTGACAGGCCCAAACCCATGGTACCTTTGGTAAATAAGCCGGTAATGGAACACACAGTCGACCTTTTGTGCAAATTAGGTTGGAATGATATAGGAGTAACTCTTCAATATTTACCCCAGGAAATTACTGAGTATTTTGGGGATGGGTCAGCATTTAACGTAAAAATGCAGTATTTTATCGAAGACGTTCCACTGGGGACAGCAGGCAGCGTAAAAAACGCTTCGGCTTTTATCAAAGATACTTTCCTCGTTCTCAGCGGAGATGCCCTCACGAATTTTGATCTGGAGAGCGCCCTGGAGTTTCACAAAAAAAACGGTGCCTGGGTGACCCTGGTCCTGAAAAAGGTCAATATTCCCCTGGAATATGGCGTGGTGATTACGGCAGAGAACGGCGGCATCCGGCGTTTTTTGGAAAAACCGGGTTGGGGGGAAGTTTTCAGTGATACGGTAAATACCGGTATCTATATTATCGAACCTCAGGTCTTGGATTATATCCCCGACAAAACCAAGTTTGATTTCAGTCAGGACTTATTTCCTTTGCTGATGCGGGAGGGCAAGCCGTTGTTTGGTTATCTGGCCGATGGTTACTGGTGTGATATAGGGGGTTTGGCCCAGTATTTGCAAGCAAATATGGATGTTTTAAGCGGAACAGCTACTGTAACGGAAATCAGGGAAACATTGCAGGGGGGTAAAATCTGGCTGGGCAAAAATGTAGCCATTAGCAAAGGAGCCAATATTTACGGTCCTATAATTATAGGCGACAATACCGTTATAGAGCAGGGCGCGGAAATAGGCCCGTACTCCGTTATAGGGCCGAATTGCCGGATAGGGGCCAACTCATCCATTAAAAAATCTGTCCTCTGGGATGGTGTTGTTTTGGAACCGATGGCGGAAGTAAGAGGCGCTGTTTTATGCTCCCAGGTGAAGATGCAATCCCGTAGCGCAGTCTTTGAAGGAGCTGTCTTGGGCGACAGGGTGACCGTGGAAACAATGGCGAAAGTTCGCCCGGGGGTGAAAGTCTGGCCGGATAAAGTAATCGAGAAAGAAACCATACAGAAGGACAATCTTGTCTGGAGCAAAACCGGCACAAAAAACATTTTTGGATTGGAGGGCATTTCCGGAGCGCCCAATACGGAAATACTGCCTGAATATGCCGCCCGAATCGGGGCTGCCTTTGGGGCCGTCATGGGCGCCGGTGAAAAAATTATCCTCAGTTCTGATGAGATTCCGGCCAGCCTTATGGTCAAGCTGGCCTTAGCTTCCGGCCTATTATCCGTGGGCTGCCAAGTAGTGGATATAGGACAGGTTCCGGTGCCTCTGCACAGATTTGCCGTTAAATCTCTGGGCGCCAAAGGCGGCCTCCACGTTATGCTGGCCGAGGAAAATAATAACTTGGTTATTCGGATGACTGATGCCAGAGGAATCCCCATATCACGAAATATAGAAAGAAAGATTGAAAACCACCTGCAGCGGGAAGATTTCGGCAGGGCGCCGGCAAACAGGATAGGCAGTATTACAGATTACGCCGGTATATACGATAAATATTTAGATAATATCCTGTCCTTTATAAACGTAGAAAGGATAGCCCGGCGCAAGCCGAAAGTCTTTGTTTATAACAGGGGACTAAACAAAAACCTGCTGGTTTCCCTCATGGAAAAGCTGGGGTGTCAGATGGTGATAGCGCCGGCTGAAAACGGTGTCACCTTTTCAGAACAGGAATTGTTGGCCCGATTAAGACAAATGATTATACACGAACAAGCCGATTTGGGGGTTGTATTGGGCAGTTCAGGAGAAAGGTTGGAGTTAATCGACGATTTAGGGCGTGTTTTTGGCAAGGACGATTACCTTACCTTGACCACGGCCATGCTTTTGAAAAGGTCGCAGGGCAGGGATAAAAAGCAAGCACTTAAGGTTGCCGTACCGGTAACCATGCCAGGACTTGTGGAGATGGTTGCCCGTGAAACTGAGGCTCAGGTTATCAGGACAAAAAGTTTACCGCAGCAATACTTTGAGGAACTGTTGAAAGACGAAATTATGCAAACTCAGGAAATCCCGCAGTATCTATTGGCCTTTGACGGAATTGCCGGTTTGGTGGGAATCCTCGATTTTCTGGCGGCCGGGGATACAAAACTTTCTTCGTTTATAGACGAATTGCCCAAAGTTTATAACCGGAAAAAATCGGTCAACTGCAGTTGGGAAAACAAAGGTAAAGTGATGCGCAGCTTAATCGAGGAACATGGTGGAGAGGATTGTGTTGGGCAAAATAGGGGGAAAAAAGTACAAGTAATAGACGGCATAAAAATCTTTGACCGGGACGGGTGGGCTTTAATCCTGCCTGATGTGGAAAAACCTCTCTACCATGTCTATACGGAAGGTGCCAATTTTGAGATTGCCGAATCACTGGCTGATTTTTACGTGGATAAGATTAAGCAATTGGTTAATGAGAAGCAGCCTGGTGATTGATAAGGGAGGGTATTGAAGGGGTAGGTGGGGTCCTCCACTACCACGGAGCTTGTGCTGCAAAACCTTGCCAGAAGTTCCGGTAACCACCGCTGTAGAGGTAAAACAACCGGTTCTGCGGGCGCAGTTGCTCCTAAACGGTAGCATGAGAACCCCATCTACCTTTCCGTAGCTGAAGATAGCTGCTGTTGAGAGGCGTAATACCTGTAATCAATGTCGGGGAAGATGTTGTTTTTGTCTTCCAGTTCTTTCAGCCAATGGGGGTTAATTTTATTCCATTTGATATCTTCGTATAGTGAAAGAAAATTGTGAATATGCAGCTTGGTTCGTTTCACTGCATATCCCACCATGGTCCCTGTTTTCATGATAAAAGCCCAGTCGCTGCTTTGCGCCAGCAGCAATTCCCTGGCAGCCTGATTAAGAGCTCTGCGCAGATCGCCGCCGGCATCGGGAAACATATTGGCCAGTTCTATCATCCTCTCTGCGCATTTATGCAGGTGGCGGTAGATCCAGTGATTGCTGCTTTCCAGCCAGACCTCATTATAGCCCTTGTACCCCCAACTGGACATGGAAGGCACGGCTACCTGGTTGCAGGGGTATTCTGTTAAGTATTCGCTGGGTGTAATGAGTTTGAAAATGTCGGTATCGTAAGCAATTTTTCGGATCAGGAAATTTAACCACTGCGGTCCTTCGTACCACCAGTGCCCGAACAGTTCGGCGTCATAAGGTGAAACCACAATGGGTTTGCGGTCCATGATTTCGGCCAGATATTCGATTTGCCGTTCCCGGTTAAACATAAAGTTTCCTGCGTGTTCTGCCGCTTTGGCCAGGGCGACATCAGGGTTGTAAGGTTCTTTGTAATCTGTTTTGCCCGTGATTTTATAATATTTGATGCCTGTATGGGTCCTGATGCCGTCAGGGTGGATATATGGTTTAACGTAGTCAAAATCCAGGTCATAACCGATATCCCGGTAAAATTCCCGGTAATTAAAATCCCCTGGATAACCTTCGTGCATACTCCAGACCTGTTTTGACGTTTCCATATCCCGCCCGAAGGCGGCCACACCCGAAGGACAGTATATCGGTGCGAAAACACCGTATTTGGGCCGGACGGAGGCATTCATGACCCCGTGGGTGTCGACGAAGAAATATTTAATCCCGAATTCGTCTAATATATAATCATCCCCCGGATTATATCCGCACTCGGGCAGCCAAATGCCTTTTGGCGGCCTGCCGAAGAATTGCCAGTAATTGTCTACGGCAATGCCTACCTGGGCCCGGATAGCTTCCCGGTGAATGCCCAGTAGAGGGAAGAAACCGTGGGTAGCGCCGCAGGTAATGATTTCTAGCTTGCCCAGGTCCTGAAATTTTTTATAGGCGCTGATCAGGTTGCCATGGTATTTGTTGGCATAGGTTTCATAGACCCTGCTGAAGAAATCGACATACATTTTGGCCAACCGGTTAAAACTTCGGTCATTTCTGGTCCGGACAACTTCTTTTTTGGCCAGTTCCAAAAGCTTCAGGATATATTTACGGTATCTTTCTTTCAGTAAATCATCATTAAGCATACATAGGAGTGGGGGCGTTATTGACATTGTCAGGCGAAAATCAACCCCGTCTTCGAGTAAAGAATCAAAGACATTGATTAAAGGGACGTAACACTCGGTAATAGCTTCGTATAACCATTTCTCTTCCAAAAAATTTTCATGTTCAGGGTGCCTGACATAAGGCAAGTGAGCGTGGAGAACCAAAGCAAGGTAACCTTTGGGCAAAAAAATCATCCTTTCTCAAACTATTCTCTTAAGGGATTATAAAAGTCCGGGGAACTGGGGCCGTGGCCTATACCTATTCGCCTGTACAGTTTTTTCTGTTTGTCGTCAACCAGCATCCATTCTTCATCAATCCGGTCTGACATAAATGCCCTTGGCGTGGTTACGATATTAGAACGCAATACGGTGACCACCCTACCGTCAGGGTATATGCGAACAAGGTCAATAAGCAGGCAGGTGTTTTCCGGAACCCTTAAGTACCAGTTATTTGTCGAATCGTTGATTTGTGTTGTAAAAAGCCGGACTAAACTGCGCGGGTCAGCCGCATTGTAAACGATGAAAAAAGGCGTTGAATCGGCCCAGTTTCCGTATTGTTCCTGAAACCTTCTTTTTAGGTTTTCCGTAATTTCCCAGTATAAATAAACCCAATAAGGGTCTCTTACCAAAGCTGTTAAACGGCTTTCCCCGTAACTTGCCGGAAGTTCGGGAATAAATTCTGACACAGCCTTTGAAGAGGGTTGTGGCGCCAGTTCCTGACTGAATTCTGTGCCGGAAGGGAGGGATTGGTTAATATTTAATTTTTTTATAGGAGTTTTTTTGGTAGAATATAAGAGTATCCCGGCAATGATCAGCAAAAAAAGCGAAACGATGACGAGGATGTCTACGGTATCCATGCCCCTCCTCCTTTGTATTAAATAACACTGCTTAATTTATTATGTCCAGAAACCTGATGTTTATTTGCAGAGGTTTTACCTAATAATAAGAAGACCGAAAAGACCGTAACATAACAAAAGACCGTAAAGTAACAAGGCCACCGACTCACCGGTAATGATTGGGGGTGGTATTAATGCAGAAGGAAAGTTTCCTGGATGATAAAAAAATAAAGTGGTCCTTTGTGGACATTATTCTGGTTTTTGTTCTTTTGCTAATCCTGATGGGGATTACCAGGGCTTATGCCGACAACATCAGAAGAATTTTCGGCAGTCTTCGTTTTTTGGGCATGGAGCCCAAGCTGACTTTGTTCTTTTTTAGCGCCATGTCGCAAGCTTTCTACATCCTCGTTGTAACAGGGATTATTTTTTGGTTCCGCAAAGCAACCCTGGCAGAAATAGGATTAACTACACATAACTTTTTACAAACCCTGTTTATAGGCGTTGGGGGCGGTTTTGTGCTGGTATTTCTCATCCTTCTTCTTGGCGTTATCATGGTTATCATTACCAAAACTACTCCGCCGCCTCAGGATGTTGCCACTTATTTGCTGGCGATGGACGGAAAATGGTCCCGGTTGCTGGCATTTTTCCTTGGGTCGGTTATGGCCCCTTTGAGCGAGGAAATCTATTTTCGCGGCATGGTTTACCCTGTATTTCGGGACAGGTTTGGCCGGCTGCCCGGCATGGTTATATCGGGATTAATTTTTTCTTTGATGCACCGGGACCTGTTCAGGTTTATCCCTATTGCCGTGGGTGGTATTGGCCTGGCCTACCTCTTTGAACGGACCAAATCCTTGTGGGCTTCGATTTTTGCTCATTCCACCTGGAATACTGTTATGCTGCTTTTAATGGCTACCGGTTCGCGGTTGGCACCCTAATCCACGTAAGGGTCCACCAGGCACTCCTGAATATTGTTTTCATTGACGGGGTCAAACTGGGAAATCCAGCGGCGTTTCCGGTCCAGGACAAAATACTTGGCCATCGTGTCGAATAGTTTTTCGTCGGTGTTGTTTTCCAGCAGTTCAAAAACGGAACCGTTAATATGATACAAAATCATGTAGTTTATACTGATCACCGGTTCGCCGACCATAGTCATGCCGTCTGTTTGTTTGCGTAAATTAAAGAGGTATTCGACCGGGTGTTTTTCCCCACGGGGAAAAATTAAAAGTTTGGTATCTATTTTTTCCTCTTCTATTTCTTCAAGGGCCAAAAAGCCTAGAGGAATATTTATGTTTCTCAGTACCGGTACCGGTTTGCCCGTAATGGGTTCATTGGGAAAAATGAGGCGCAGTTCGCCGAAACCTGCAAAGAGGGCTTTTTTGTCGTTTTTTAGTTCGATATAATAAAAATAGTCGTCAAAGGATAATTCTTCTTTTAAAACAACCAGCGTGGCGTTGTCCCTCTTTTTTACCACCAACCTTAACCGGGCGTGTTTTAATATGGTTTTGACAGAAACATTTACATATTTCGATAAAAACGAAACACTGCGCAGCTTGGTTGGCGGAGGTATTAACGGGGTAAACAGGCCGTTATCTATAGGATTAATAGCATTTTTTAAAAGGTACCTGTAGAAAAAAAGTATACTCAGCCCTGTGCTGATTGGGATCAAGTAGAGTAGCGCCTCCCATTTCCAGGGCGGTTCAAAATCAATTATCAGCAGACTGAACCAGACAAATACGACCACAAAAATTGTCAGGTTAATGTAGTACAGAATCTTTCGGCTGGGGCTGTCGGGCAAAAGGTAATGCATTTGGTATTTTTCAATAAGCCTGAACATTTGTCCGGTCAGATTGGCCGAATTATGGTAAGATAAGTCCATAAATTGTTCCAGGGTGTCCTGTAGGCGCTCTATTCTCCTTTGTACGGTCAGCGAAACAAAAATACCTACGGAACCTAATAGGGTAAGTAGCCCGGAACTTACGGATAAGAGTACCCGAATATAGGACTGAAAATCAAACATATTTTCCTCCAGTTTACAGTTCCAGGTTGAAACGGTAGTTTTTTGCCTGTGCAGCCAGACAGTCATTGCCAAAATCCCGCGCCTGAATTTCTATCAAACGCAATGCTGACTGAGTTGTTGCTGTGGGAAGCGCTTTTTGGACTGCCATTCGCCCCAGTTGAGCCAGTGTGTCCAGGGCTGTCCGGGCGTCATTGTATTTTTGTCGACGCAGCAAATACAGGCAGAAGTTTTGCAAGATAATGTTAATGTATTCCCAGATATGCTGTATATATGGAAAATCGGGCTGCAGGCACCGTTCAAAAATGAGTCGGACCCTGTACATAGCTTCCCGGCAGGTGAGCCCATCATTATCCAGGTTTGCCAGGCAACTTTTCAAAAGCTCATTTAAACCGACCTGGATGCGGTCAAGCCGACCTTCTCTGATTTGCTCCAGGATTATTTCAAAAACCGGTAAAAATGGGTTGCCGGCGGGGTATCCTGACAGTTGGATTTCCGGGAGCCGGTCGGTAATGCTAATGGTAGCTAAATCCAGATAATTGTTGTTTTGCGCCTTGAGTTTCCCAGTCGCAAGGTGCTGCCGAATTTCCTGAATGAAATCCGCAAGGGTTTGCATATTTACCTCCTACAGGTGGTATTATCCCCTTTAGGTTGACCGCTAATTCAGAAACCACTTAAGAAAAGGCAGTCTTTATATTTTTATACGAGTTTGAAAACAAAAGGAATCAGGCGGGTTCATGACTGTACACGACAAGAGAGGTGACTTTTTGAGAATGAAACGCGCAGCTCCTGTGCAGGAAGGCCAGGTTCTGGAACTGGAAATTACGGGTTTTAGCCATGCCGGGGAAGGAATCGGGCGGTATGCCGGTTTTACAGTGTTTGTGCCTTATGCCGTTCCCGGGGAAAGGGTTCTGTGCCGGGTAGAACAAATCAGGAAAGGGTTTGCCATAGCCAAACTGGACAAGGTTTTGGATCGTGCGGAAATACGCCAGGAGCCGGCCTGTCCCGATTTTTTCAAATGCGGGGGGTCTCACCTGCAGCATATTTCCTACAGCGCCCAGTTGGCCTTTAAACAAAAGGTGGTAGCCGATGCTGTGCAACGGATAGGTAAGCTGGGGGATGTTCCGGTGCATTTTCCCATTGGCATGGAGATGCCTTGGCGCTATAGAAATAAAGCCGCGTTCCAGGTGGCCGATGACAATGGACGTATCAGGCTGGGTTTTTTTGCGGAAGAAACCCACCAGGTAGTGGCGGCTTACGATTGTATGTTGCTGCACAGACAAATCAGCGAGTTTGCGGCGGTGGTGGAAATGCTGCTGAACAAATATAAAGTGCCGGCCTACGACTGGAAAACGCACCGGGGAATATTGCGGCATGTGGTGATCCGCCGCAGTTGGGCCCATAATAAAGTGATGATTGTCTTGGTAACCACTTCTGAAAAATGTATAAATTTACATGCCATGGCCAGAGACCTGCACAGGAACCCGTCGGTCGTTTCCGTGGTGAGGAATATCAATGACGGGCCGGGACGCAATATTTTCGGGAACTGCAATGTTGTTTTGGCCGGGCGGGAGACTATTGAGGACAAGCTTTGCGGGCTGACCTTTGTTATTTCGCCTACGTCCTTTTTTCAGGTGAACCCTGTGCAGACGGAAATCCTTTACCAAAAAGTGCGGCAGTATGCCGTGGGAACAGGGAAAGAAACGGTGTTGGACCTTTACTGCGGAATCGGGACCATAGCCCTGTATCTGGCTCAGTTTACGGAAAAGGTGATCGGCCTGGAGGTGCATGAAGCGGCAGTGGCCGATGCGGCGGCCAACGCCAGGATTAACGGGATTGGTAACGCGGAGTTCATTGTGGGCCGGGCGGAGGACAGGCTCCCCAAACTGGCGGCGCAAGGGGTGAAAGCTGATGTGGTGGTGGTGGACCCGCCGCGGAAGGGCGTGGATAAGAGGGCTTTGCAGGCTATCTGTGACATCGGGCCGGAGCGGATTGTTTACGTATCCTGCGACCCGGCAAGTATGGCGCGGGATTTGCATTTCCTTCGCCACCGCGGTTACGGTGTCCGGGAAATCCAGACCGTGGACATGTTTCCGCAGACGCATCACGTTGAGTGCATAGTTCAGATAAAACGTGCCGAAAGCCGCATGGGATAAGGGTTTCCGGCGTTTAAGATGAGTGGGTTTTGAAAGGAAAATAGGATGATAAAACGCTGATAAGAATTAGCGCGTTAACATTGAAATCATGTAGGTATTTTAAAAAACCTTTATAATATTAATGGATCTAAAAATGAAGGGAGAATCATATGTACGAAATAGCACCGGAACTTAAAGAACGACCAATCTTTTTTATGAAATTTTCTAAAGAAAAATGGACTTTAGAGTCCCTAAGAAAAGGTAATTTATATATGAATACCATTGGTTACTTTAAAAAACTAGAGGAAGAAACCAAGAAAAGAGGTATGGGTGATAAAGACGAAGGTGCGTTAGTTCTAAATCAGTTAGATATAAGTTTATACGATTATGAAACAGGAAATCTTTTTCTTAAAGGCTTTGCTGGAAGAAGCCAAATTAGGTTTGAGGAAGATTGTGAAAAACATGCATT
The DNA here is from genome assembly GCF_001263415.1 of Thermincola ferriacetica. Classification (NCBI taxonomy): domain Bacteria; kingdom Bacillati; phylum Bacillota; class Clostridia; order Eubacteriales; family Thermincolaceae; genus Thermincola; species Thermincola carboxydiphila. The sequence continues at coordinate 7,797 of NZ_LGTE01000028.1, read as the reverse complement.
CTGTATGTGTTACCTTGATTTTTATAACTTAGAAATAATAGAGGAAGGTAGTAATTATATCAAAACAAAGACATCTTTTAGCGATGAGCAAAAGAAAGAATTTAAAAATAATTTTGGAGAGCATGTTCTTATATATTCTTGTGGCGACTTTATTGAAAATGTTAGAAGAACCTTTGAGAAAGAGAATATACAATGGGCTGCTAGTAAGGTAAGATATACTGATTTTTCTATAAATTATAAAGACAGAATAGAGTCATATACGAATGGTGGAAACGATAAGTATTTTTGGAAGGACAGTTTTTTTAAGAATCAGAAGGAATACAGGATTATCGTAACAAACAAAGATTCAAACGAACCACTTATTATCAATATTGGCGATATGACTAGATATTCTCACTTAACTACAGCGGATGAATTATTTAATAGGGGTTTTTGTGTTGAGATGCATTTTGACCCGGAAAAAGATCTAACAAAGATAGACTAATAAAAAGTAGTAATATTTCATTTTATTAATGATGCTTTCTTTTATAAACAGCGAAAACTGAATAAAAGAATTCCTTATCACAAAATTAGCGGTGGCATTTTAGAAATAAGATGCTGCTGCTTTTTTTTATGCCCTTTTTTAGGGTGAAAATTACAAATGATTGGAGGAAATCAAATGTCAAACATCAAGCAAAACCTCAAGTTTTTCAGTCCCCTGTCGATTACAACATACCCTTCTCATGAATACGGCGGGTGCGGCGCGGACGATCTGCCTGAAGAATTGTCTACATCGGAGGCGGTGTATTACATGGATGAAATACTTGCCGCTATTGAAAAAGAAAAGCTGCCCAGCGAAGGTGACCGTGGCCTGATGGTATATTTCTACGACGACCAGGCGCTGTCTGAAAAAATCTACAGCCTCCACCCGACTGTAGAGGAATGGAACGGCAAGCTGTGGGGAGTAATGGCGGCAGAGGTTTATGGCGAGCTGACAGAAGCGGAAACAGCCAAAATGCTTGATTTTATCACTGGTCAACTATCTGACGGATGGGGCGAGGGGTTCGAGCAGCGTCCCATCAAAACGAATGACGGTGAAATTTTCGTCAGCTTCTGGAACAGTGATCATTTCTTCATCAAGCCGGAGCGGGAGATGAAACAGGAAAACGAACAAAACATTTGCGAACAGACGATGGGAGGAATGTAACATGCCAAATCATATCACAAACATACTCACCGCGTATGGTGATGAGAAAAAAGTCAGAGCAATGTTTGAAGCCATCAAAAATGATGAGATTGGAATCGGCAGCATTGACTTCAATAAAATTATACCGATGCCGGAACATATCTACAGGGGCAATCTTGGCAGGGAGGAAATAGAAAAGTACGGCGCTGAAAACTGCTGGTACGACTGGAGCTTGAAAAATTGGGGAACCAAATGGAACAGCTATGGCTATGACGAACATACCGTGGAGAATTTTGATGGCAGCACGGTAAAATTCTTAACCGCATGGAGCAGCGTTAGCGATCTAATGAAAAAGCTGTCCTCTATGTTTCCCGATATCCGTTTTGACTACAAATGGGCGGATGAGGACTTTGGCTATAACACCGGCAAGGCAGAGTTTAAAGGCGGCAAAACCCTGAGTTACTTTATACCAGAGGGCGGCTCTGCCGAGGCGCTTGAGCTGGCGGCAGCTTTCAACAAAGAGTCGAGGATATGAAAAAGTTTCTGAACACCGCAGACTGCAAATTATCAAGATTTGATAACCAGCTTGTCAGACAGCTTATACAAAGCATCAAGGTCATGTCAAAGGATAAGATTCTCATAAGATTCAAATCAGGTTTTGAAATGGAGCAGGCGCTGGCTACAAAATAACATTACCGAGAAGAGACAACCGTCAAACTGTGAAAAGCAGAATAGCGGATGTTTTATTCATGTATATTCTTTGCTCAAATAGTTCCTTCATAGAAGTATGTCACAACAATTCATTGTTTTCATTCGTTTCTTCGTATATACTATATATGGAAAATATTTCTGCGAGGTATAAGGAATGGAATATATTACGGCAAAAGAAGCAGCAGAAAAATGGGGGATATCCCAGCGCAGAGTTCAGCTTCTATGTGAGCAAGGACGAGTTGAGGGAGCGGTTCGGTTAGGCTGGGCATGGGCAATTCCCAAAGATGCGGACAAGCCTGCAGATGCGCGTATAAAAGCTAAAGGCAAGTTATGATCTTTTGGTATTTTTGTGGTTGATTATGATGTGATTGTAGATGGAATTGTTTTTCATGCGCTCAAGGCATACAGCGACGGTTGTGAGGCTGGAGAGGGTGAAAGGCTGATGGATTGAGGGTTTGGGGCACTTTGGGAATTTGCTAATTTTGGGTAACCCTTGAGTGCACAAAAAAGATATCGGGCTAAGCGGATGGCTTATAGCAAAAAAATATAAGAACATCACTTGTAAAAATAATCACAAAGTTTGAAAACCTTTTTTTCTTAAGGCAAAGGAATAATATGTTTTCTTAGCTATCGCTATGAAAACGAAAGGAGTAAGCTATGTATATCATTAAACCAGACTGGAATAAATTTAAAGCAAAATTTAGTGAGAACCCCCAAAGTAACTTTGAATGGTTATGTTATTTACTATTCTGTCAAGAATTTAATAAACCTTTTGGTATTTTTCGTTATAAAAACCAGTCAGGCATTGAAACCAATCCCATTACTAAAGACGATGAAGTCATTGGTTGGCAGGCAAAATTCTATGAAACCACATTATCAGACCATAAAGATGATTTAATTGAAACTATAACAAAGATTAAAAGGGATTATCCTAATCTTACAAAAGTCATTTTTTATACTAATCAAGAATGGGGACAAGGAAGAAGTCAAAATGATCCTCAAGCCAAAATAGAGGTAGAGAAAAAGGCAGAAGATTTGAGAGTTAACATAGAATGGAGAACTGCAAGCTTTTTTGAATCTTCTTTTGTGGCAATAAATAATAAAACCATAGCACAACACTTTTTTAGCCTGGACAAAAGTATAGTTGCTTTTATTGATGAAAAACAAAAACATACAGAATCTATCCTATTCCAAATTCAGACAGAAATAGACTTTAATAACCAAAAAATAAAAATTGACAGAGATGAAGTTTTACAAAGAATTAGAAAAGGACTTGATCAAAAGCAAATTCTAATCTTAAGCGGAGTTGGTGGGGTTGGTAAAACCGCGATTATTAAAGACCTTTATGGAGAAATAAAAGAAAAGGTGCCTTTTTATGTTTTTAAAGCTAACGAATTTAAAACGAATAATATAAACGAATTATTTAAAGAGTTTGATTTAAAGGAATTTATAGAAGCTCATAAAGGTGAAAAAACAAAAGTTATTGTAATTGATTCTGCCGAAAAGCTATTAGAACTTGAAAATAGGGAGCCCTTTAAAGAGTTTCTCTTTAGTTTAATTCAAAGTAGTTGGACAATAATTTTCACTACGAGAAATAATTATTTAGAGGAGTTAAATTATGAGTTTATTGAAATATATAGAATTATTCCAGTAAATTTAGATATTCAAAATTTAAACCAAAATGAACTAGAAGAGTTGTCATATAAATATAATTTTATACTTCCAGAAGACCCAAAACTGTTAGATCTTATTAAAAATCCTTTTTATTTAAATGAATATTTAAAGTTCTACAAAGAAGAAGAAAATATTGATTATTTAGGGTTTAAGCAAAAATTGTGGAATAAAATAATAAAAAAATTAAATCCAGCGAGAGAACAATGCTTTTTGCAAATTGCTTTTCAAAGAGTAAATCAAAGTCAGTTTTTTGTTTTGATAAATTTTGATTATCGGATTTTGAATGAATTGGTTCAAGACGGAATATTGGGATATGAAACAGCAGGTTACTTTATTACTCATGATATTTATGAAGAATGGGCATTAGAAAAGATTATTCAATCTGAGTTTATTAAAAAAGAGAACAATAAAGAATTTTTAACAAGGATTGGAGGGTCTTTGCCCATTCGTAGAAGTTTTAGAAATTGGGTATCTGAAAAGCTTTTATTAGAAGATAACTCAATTAAACAATTTATTGAAGAAATTATTCAAAATGAAGAGATTGAACCTTTTTGGAAAGATGAAGTTTTGGTATCTGTCTTACTTTCAAATTACTCCGAGACCTTTTTTGAGCTTTTTAAGGAAAAACTACTAGAAAATAGTGGAAAGTTGATGAGAAAGCTTACCTTTTTGCTTAGAATAGCATGTAAAGAAGTTGATAACGATTTTTTTAAGAATTTAGGAATAAAGGACATAGACTTGCTTTCTATTAAATATGTTTTCACCAAGCCCAAGGGTAAAGGTTGGCAAAGCCTTATAAAATTCGTTTTTAAAAATTTGGAAACAATTGGAATTAATAACATTTATTTTATTTTGCCTATAATTAATGACTGGAATAAAAAATTCAAAGAAGGAGAAACGACAAAGATATCAAGCTTAATAGCTTTGAAATACTATCAATGGACAATTAAAGAAGATGTGTATTTTCCCCGTGATGAAGATGTTAAAGAAAAAATCTTCCAAACTATTTTATCTGGGGCTTCTGAAATAAAAGACGAACTTGCAATTATATTTGATGAAGTATTAAAAAATAAATGGAAAAGGTATAGAGATCCCTATTATGATTTAGTAAAAGTTATTTTGACAAAATTAGGAGACAATATTGAGGTTATAAAAGTTCTCCCACAATATATCTTAAAACTTGCAGATTTATACTGGTTTAGAGTACCTCAAAAGGAAGATTACTATTATAATTCAGGAATAGGAATTGAAAAGTATTTTTGTTTAGAAGATGATCACTTGGATTATTTTCCTGCAAGTGCGTTTCAAACACCTATTTATTGGTTGCTTCAATATTCTCTACAAGAAACCATAGAATTTATTTTAGATTTCACTAACAAAACGGTTGAATGTTTTGCTAAATCTGATTTAGGAAAATCGGAGGTTGAGGAAATAGATGTTTTTGTTGGAAATGGGAAAACTACCAAGCAATATATAAGTAATAGACTTTGGAATACATACAGAGGTACAGAAGTAACCCCTCATGTATTACAATCAATGCACATGGCGTTAGAAAAGTTCTTATTGGAAAGAGCAAAAAACTCTGATCCAAAAATATTAGAGTCTTGGCTTTTATACTTACTTGAAAATACTAGCTCAGCTTCAATCTCTGCTATAGTAGTAAGTGTTGTGTTGGCTTTTCCCGAGAAAACTTTTAGTATTGCAGAGATATTATTTCAAACAAAAGAATTTTTTCTTTTCGATACAAGTAGGATGTTAAATGATCAGACTGCTAAGAGTCTGTTTTCTATAGGGTATGGCTTAAACTATAAACATGAATTATATCAAGATGAAAGAATTAAGACTTGTGACGATAAACATAGAAAGAACTCTTTAGAGCACTTAGCTTTAAATTATCAATTCTTTAGAAGTGAGGGGATAACTGAAGAAGAAGTAGAGAAAAGGCAACAAGTTATATGGAATATTTTTGATAAATATTATGAGGAATTACCGGATAAATCAGAAGAAAATGAATTTGATAAAACTTGGAGGCTTTATCTAGCAAGAATGGATAGAAGGAAGATGAAGCCCTCAACCGAAGTAAAAGATGGGCAAATTCTTATTAGTCTCAATCCAGATATTGATCCTGAACTTAAAGAATTTAGTGAAACATCAATTAGAAAAATTAATGAATATATGAGATTCTCTGCATTAAAGCTATGGGCTAATTACAAAATGGAAAATAATGAGTTATACAAAAAATATGATTATTATGATAATAACCCTGGACTTGTGCTACAAGAGGTAAAAGAAATTATTGAAAGGCTTAATAGCACTGAAGATAAACAATTTTATCTTTTCAATTATTCAATTCCGGGGCATGCTTGCTCTGTTTTAATAAGAGATTATAGTGAGAATCTAACAAAAGATGAGAAGTTGTTTTGTAAAGATATTATTTTAGAAGTAGCTTCACAACCTATTAGAGACAATTATTCATATCAAATATCTGATGGTGTAGAATCAGCAATCTCTGTGCTCCCAATTTTATTAAAGGATTTTCCAGAAGAAAAAGAGGTTATAAAAACAGTTTTGTTATTAACTCTATTTGATCCTCACAATATAGGAATGTATTGTGAATTTGCGGATTATTCTAAAAAGGCAATTTTGAATAATTTGTGGAGTATAAATTTTGATGATGCACAGTCCATCCTTTTGGGATATTTATTATTAAAGCTGAAATATGAAGAGTTGAGGTCAGAATTACGCAAAAAAAATTATAAAAAGAATATCTACGAACTTCACGAAAATCAAGTTATTAAAGCATTTTTAAAGAAATACAACACAGATTTACAAAAGGTAATTAACAATAAAGTTACTATAGAGGATTTAAACGCTATACAAAATTTAGATCTATATGTTTTAAAAACGGCTTTTGAGCTGATACCATTAAAATCAGATAATATAGAACATAAAAAATTAGCCCAAGTAATAATTTCAACTTTTGCACAGAATTTGTTATCAGAAAAAAGAGAAGATAAGGTTGATTATAAAGTCAGGTATGATTTTTTCAACAAATTAGCATCTATTATTTTGAATGTCTCTGATCAACAAGATATTTCTGATTATTTAAAACCATTTGTTGATGGTTTTAACAGGTCAGAGTCTATAGCCGAGTTATTTAAAGTATTTATTTCAGTAGAAGATAAATTGGCTGCATATAATAAATTCTGGCATATTTGGAATCTATTTTACAGCAAAGTAGTCGAAATATGTAAAAATGGAGATAAATATTGGTATACACAAAAAATTATTAAAAGTTACCTTTTTGCCCAAACCATGTGGAAGGAAGAAGCAACAGAATGGCATACACTTAAAGAAAATAATAAAATGTTCTTTAAAAAAATAGCAGAAGATATCGGGCATTGTCCTTCTGTCTTATATTCAATTTCAAAATTATTAAATAGCATAGGAAGCATTTATTTGAATGACGGAGTTTTATGGATTTCCAAGATGTTTAAAGATAATAGAAATTTATGGTCAGATAAGTTGGAAGAAAATACAATCTATTATCTAGAAAACTTGGTTAAAAAGTATATATTTATTAATCGAGAAAAAATAAGAGTCACTAAACAATTGAAACAAGAAGTTTTAATAATATTAGATTTCCTAATAGAAAAGGCATCTGTCGTTGGATATATGTTAAGAGAAAATATTTTATAGTATGTCAAGAAATTAATTTAACTGTAACCACAACCCCTTACATTTTCTAAAGTAAGTTGAGTCAGCTCAAACTTATCTCTTTCATGCGCTCACGTCACGTTGAGTGTGTAGTATCGCTCAAAAGAAAACACAGCCTATAAAGCCTTGCACCGCAAGGCTTTATAGGCTTTTTGGGGGAATTGGGTATGTTCCCATGGACGGGAGGAGAAAACAGCATATTGTTATAAAATGGATACTAATGTAAAATATATTATCATGAAGAGTTTGGTTATTTGTAACTTGGGAGAGACGTTTATGACCTTGGAATCAATCTTATCAGAATACATTAAGCAATTAAAATCAGTTAGTGCAAGTGCAAGCGATATTAATAGAATCAAAAAGATGTTATTCAACTTTTTTAAACAACATTTTGACTTGATGTAAACGGCAAGTACTTTTGGATGAATTTAGGCAAATAATTTTGCCAGTTTTTTCACCTCAAAATACTATCACGATGTTTAAGCCGGTAACTGTCGCCGGTCATGTTGAATATCTCACTATGGTGAGTT
>NZ_LGTE01000027.1 GCF_001263415.1 Thermincola ferriacetica | reverse complement strand
AGCTGGCGGGGGACCGCCTGGGAGAGTAGGTCGTTGCCGGATCTTTATATGAAAAGCACTTGGCTTAAAACCAAGTGCTTTTCTTGTTTTAAATTCTTTTATTTGTTCAGTAGAATGCGAAGTTCAATATCCTTGGGCGTTTCATACTTGCTTCCCCAGATAAGGCAGCCTATGGCAGTCAGCGCGATGTTGACAGCACATAGAGAATCGTGTTCAGTGATATGACACTGGTCGCATACCTCTCTGATTGAGTGAAAAGCATCGTGTAATTTAAACTGTTCGAACAAATCTGTGGGCAGGGGAAGGGCATGGATGAGTTGTATCATATCATTCGGTATATCAGGCAAAAATTTTTTGCCGGTTCTGGCTGCCTCAGTGAGGCATTCCTTGGCAATAAACAGATGGCATTTATATTTTTTACATTCTGTACAATGGCCGCAAAGTTTGTCCAAAACCATAAAGGCAGTAAAAATGTTAGCCCTGTTAAAGCCGGGCAGGGCTTTAATAAACGTCGGGGCAGCATCTGCCTTATCAGAAATAATATTGACATTAACCGGTGTATCTTGCCCTAATGTGGTGTTGATAGCATCAATAAAAAATGCTTCTCCGTATCTTTTAAAGATATCGTAAAAACGGGGATGGCCCTGCAGAAGTTTGTTTTTCCGAATATCTTCAGCAGCCCAGATGTAGCATTTTAGTACAGTTGCAATGACATCGTCTATCTTTTCTTCCGGAACGCCGCGAGCGACTGGTTTGCCGTGGAATTGTGTGTGCGCGTTTTCGGAACCACCGAGATAAACCGTAAAACCGTCGTGTTCTTCTATCAGGCCCAAAGATTGGCAGGTGGCAGAACCGCAGTTTCTGGGACATCCGGAGATACCTATTTTAAAGTCCCAGGGTAGTTTCACCCCGTAAAATTTGTTGGAAATATTACGGGCCAGTTCTACGGCGTCATATGTTTTGGCATTTTTACAGCCCCTGCTGCCGATACATGCTTTTACGTTACGCAGAGTTTTGTGGAGATAACCTATTTTTATTCCGTTAGCTTTTAATTTTTCCAGTGCTCCTGCCACCTTGTGTTGCGGGAGTAGCAGTATCGGCGCTTGGCGCCCGGTCAGTTTAATGCCCAGGCCTTCGTCAGAAATAATTTCAGCCAACAATGTTACCTGATCACTGGATAAAAAGCCCGCAGGGCAATCGATTAAAATAGCCCAGGACCCGTCAGACTGCTCAATTACTCCCCAAAATGCTTCTTTATTCTCATGGCATACCCAGTTGGACCCATCGATAGTAACTTTCTGCAATTCAATTTGTTGCCAGCCTTTATTTTGCACAAACATACCCCCTACGGAAAAAGCATTTCTATTTATTAAAATTCCTTAAAAAGAGTTTCTGCCAATTGGTCTGGATTTCCTGCTTGATTCCCTAGGTTGAATTTTTCCCCAATAAAAATAATCATTGCAGGCAAAAAAATTATATTGAAATATTATCCCAATTGATGTTATAATCTAAATGTCTACGCAGGAAGGATAAGTGTACATGGAGAGAGGACATTGATTAGACATGGACAATACCAAGACCAGCCAAAAATATTATATCGTTGCCGAAGATATTCTTCCCAGCGCCATACTGAAAACAGCAGAAGCCAAGGAGATGTTGGCGCGGGGGGAGGTAGAGACAGTTCATGAAGCTGTCGAAAAAGTGGGTCTCAGCCGCAGCGCTTTTTACAAATATAAAGACGGCGTTTTCCCTTTTTTTCGGGCTGTTCGAGACAAAATAATCACTATTGCTCTACTGTTAGAGCATAGAAAGGGAGTTTTATCCACGGTACTTAATACGATAGCGGCCGAACAAGGCAGTATCCTGACTATTCATCAGGGAATTCCGCTGCAGGGGGTTGCAAACGTCACTCTTTCTATTGAAACAGCCGGTATGGTTGTTTCTGTAGATACCTTGTTGCAATCTCTGGGTTTAATAAAAGGTGTAAAAAAGGTAGAGTTGATAGGGCAAGAATAATAAATGCAATATTTCATAGGAGGGAAGATTAGATGGAGAGAGAAATAAAAATAGGATTGCTGGGCTGTGGAACAGTAGGTGGCGGCGTATGGAAGGTTTTGGCTAAGAATAGGGATAACATTCAGAAAAAAGTAGGAGCAGATATTACCGTTAAACGTGTTTTGGAAAGGGATAAGGAAAAGGCTGTGGCAGCCGGTGTTCCGGCTGAGATCATAACTACTGACATAAACGATATTATTGATGACCCTGAAATTAAAATAGTTGTTGAGGTAATCGGCGGCATTGAGGTTGCCGGAGAATTCATACATAAAGCATTAAAAGCGGGAAAAAGTGTGGTAACCGCAAATAAGGACCTGCTGGCTGTTCAGGGGCGGGAACTCTATGAACTGGCTGAGGCCAATAACTGTGACCTGCTTTTTGAAGCCAGCGTTGGCGGTGGCATACCAATCATCAGACCGCTAAAAGAATGCCTTGCCGGGAATAAAATTGAAGCAATTTACGGAATTGTAAACGGAACCACGAATTATATGCTTACAAAAATGACCAACGAGGGTTCCAGTTATAAAGAGGTCTTGGCAGAAGCCCAGGCCAAGGGATATGCAGAAGCAGACCCCACTTCTGATGTGGAAGGTCTGGATGCCGCCAGAAAATTAGCCATTCTTGCCTCAATTGCGTTTAATGCCAGGGTATCTTTTGACGATGTTTATGTTGAGGGCATTAGTAAGATTACTGCCCGGGATATAGAATATGCCAAAGAATTGAATTTTGTGGTCAAGTTATTGGCTATAGGGAAAGAAACTGACGGAAAAATTGAAGTCAGGGTACATCCCACAATGATTCCGGTTAACCATCCCCTGGCGTCTGTCAATGACGTATTCAACGCAATTTTTGTCAAAGGGGACGCTTTGGGCGAAGCTATGTTTTATGGGCGGGGAGCCGGTGAACTGCCCACGGCCAGTGCAGTGGTTGGAGATATTATTGATGCAGCCCGCAACATAATTAAAGGTGTTCCGGGCAGAATAGGCTGTACCTGTTTCGACCGGGCCGGTTGTAGTTGTTTTGAGAAAAAGCAAATTAAAGATATGGGCGAGACGCAGGCCAAATATTATATACGGCTCAAAGTTTTAGACCGTCCAGGGGTTTTGGCCGCTATTGCCAGTGTATTCGGTAACCAAGAAGTTAGTGTGGCTTCCGTTATTCAGAAACGCAATATAGGGAAAATTGCTGAAATAGTCTGGGTAACGCATGAAGTTATGGAAAAAAACATTCAGGATGCCTTGAAAATAATTGCAGGGTTATCTATAGTAGAAGAAGTAAGCAATGTAATTAGAGTAGAAGGAGAATAACAATGATCCGTGTTCAAGTTCCCGCTACTACGGCAAATATGGGACCTGGTTTTGATTGTGTGGGCATGGCATTAAAACTTTATAATTTTGTGGAGATGGAAGCCATAGAGCAGGGGGTCGTTATTGACGTTGAGGGAGATGGAGCAGATAAAATACCCCGCGATAAAAGTAACATTGTATATTTGGCCGCTGAACGGGTGTTTAAAATCGTTGACCGTAAACCTGCCGGTTTACGTATTAAATTAACTAATAATATCCCTTTGGCCAGGGGGTTAGGCAGCAGTGCGGCGGCTACTGTTGGCGGGCTTATCGCTGCTAATATGTTGGTTGGATCGCCTCTGTCAGAAAAAGAACTGCTCAACGTGGCAACGGCCATTGAAGGGCATCCGGACAATGTGGCGCCCGCCCTGCTGGGAGGTATTGTTGTATCTGCAAAAGAAGACGATGATATTAAAACTGTTAAAATTCAACCTCCGGCCGGGATGAAATGTGTGGTGGCAATTCCTGATTTTCAACTGTCCACTAAGGCTGCTCGGGAAGTTTTGCCTCAGAATGTTTCTATGGAAGATGCAGTTTTTAACCTCAGCAGAACGGCTATTTTAGTCGCTGCTTTAATGAGAGGGGACTTCGACCTCCTGAGTATTGGCCTGGACGACCGTTTGCATCAACCGTACCGAGCCAACTTAATTCCGGGGATGAAAAAGGTTTTTGCGGCCGCGAAGTTAGCCGGAGCCAAAGGGGTGGCATTGAGCGGTGCCGGACCTACGTTAATAGGTTTTTGCGATGAAAATATCGGCTTAATTGCCAAGGTTATGAAAGATACTTTTGCGGCCAACGGAGTCCGGTGCAGGGTTGTGGAACTTGAGCCCAACCCAGTAGGAGCTACTGCATTGGAAAAAATCTCTTTATAAGACAGACCCTGAAAATCTGGCCTCTTCATGTGAAGAGGCTTGATTACTTTTGCCGGTTTTTTAAGGGAACGGTTTCCAAAAAGCTTTTGATTATTTTGGGGTCAAATTGGGTTCCGGCGCTTTTCTTTAGCTCCTCTAATATTATTTCGGAAGATAAAGCCGGACGATAAACCCGATCGCTGGCCATGGCATCTAAGGCGTCAGCAATGGCAATAATGCGGGCATGCAGCGGTATTTCTTCACTTTTAAGTCTGTCTGGGTAACCGGTTCCGTTGTACCATTCATGGTGGTGTCTAACTGCCGGCGCCACTTCGCGCAGGGGTTCTATTTTTGAAATAATATGGGCGCCGGTTTCTGGGTGTTTTTTTATTAAATCCATCTGTTGACTGTTCAGGTTGCTAGGATGGTTAAGAATGGTTTCTGTGACACCAATTTTTCCGATATCATGGAGTAAAGCGCCATAATATAGCATTTCCATTTCCCGTTGATTTAAGTTAAGACTTTGGCCGATAGCAAGGGCATATTCGGCGACCCGCTCCGAGTGGCCTTTGGTATATTCGTCTTTTGCTTCCAATGAATAAACCAAAGCGCTGATTGCTTCTTTGTTTAATTGTTTCTTGAACAGGTTTCGCTCTAGCCGGGCCTTTTTAAGTTTGGAAAGAATTTCTTTGTGTATCGAAATTATTATAAAATAAAAGAACAAGACGGGAAGAAGTCTCTCAACAAGGAGAACGGAAGGAATAGTGTTATATGACAGAAGAATGTTGGCGATGTGTAAAATTTGTTTTGCAGCCAGGATAACGACAGCCATTAGAAAACCATTTTTGTTATTTAAAGGGGATTTGATTACAAAATAGATAAGGAAAAAACATAGCGCCGTTATAGCCTGTTCAATAAAGAGGTCGCCGCCGAAATAAGCAAAACCCCGGCCTGGAAAATCCAGTTGATATTGATACCAGGGCCACCAAATTAACGGTAACAAGAGAATAATCAATCCCAGGCTTATTTTAATGAAACGTCGGACAACAGTATTTGATTTCACAAAGGTACAAAGAAAAGCTGCTGTAAGGTAGATAATGTTAATAATTTTTAGAAAGTGGTCGAAGATGGGTATAAAAACTTCGGGCAGTTGAACTTGCAAAATAAGGCTGGCCAGGAAAACTGTCAACATAAAAATATTTTGCAGAAGCATGGCGCCAAAGGCAATATTCATATAGGAATAAAAGGGCTTGTTGTTCTGCCGGTGTTCAAAGTAAACCAACTGCCATGCTACCAGTGACAATGTAAAAACGGTTGTTTGAATTATGAGGCGTACTTCTACACTGTCAATAATTTCCTGTTTCCACAACTGCATTCACTCCCACGATATATAAGAACACAATAAAACAAATTTCGACTACTTGGCAAAATTATCCTCCTTTTACTAGTGAAAATGATTCAGTGAGCAATACAACATAGAATTTTATTTGCCATCTGTGCAATAAAATGTCTACCGGAAAACCGCTTATTTTACTTGACAATGTATGAAGGTGAAGTTATAATAAAGGTTAGTCGGATCGGGGCGTAGCTCAGTTTGGTAGAGCGCTACCTTGGGGTGGTAGAGGTCGCACGTTCAAGTCGTGTCGCTCCGACCATTTAACAATGATGTTAATGGTTAATTAAACAAAACATAAATAACATAATTATTATAGACCATTTCTAAAACCCGCATCTTGGAGCGGGCTTTTGTTTTGCTACATAAAAATTTATATAAACGTTATTTTTGGATATGGTATAATGAATATGTGTATTTATACCTCGTTCGGTGCAGCCTACAGGAGGGGATAGTTTGGACCAACTAACTTTAGCCATGGCCATGAGGAAAGTTGGCGCTTTACCCGCATTGCCTCACGTAACAACAAGGGTTTTAGAGTTAATAGATAATCCTGATTCTAAGCCACAGGACATCTGTAAACTGATTTCGCAGGACCAGGTACTGACTACAAAAGTTTTGCGCCTGGTAAATTCGGCCTACTACGGTCTGCCGAGGCAGGTGGCCACTATAACGGAAGCAGTAACTATTTTGGGGCTGCAGACATTGCGTACAATAGTATTGGGTGTTTCGGTTTATAAAACACTTGGTGGCCTGGGCCAGAAAAAAGTCCTGGCGCCGGAACAAATATGGAAACACTCCATAGCTACGGCGACCGCTTCCAAGATTTTAGCCGCAAAACTGGGATTTGAGTACGTTGAACAGGCCTTCGTGGCCGGACTGTTGCACGACATAGGTAAAATGATACTGAACAGCCTAATGACAAAGGAATATTTAGAAGTGATGAGGCTCGCCGGTGAAACTGATAAAAGTTTTTTACAGGCAGAGCGGGAAGTGCTTGAGTTTGACCATAGTGTGGTCGGAGATTTACTGGCTGAGAAATGGAATTTACCAGATTGCCTGGTTGAGCCAATTGGTTACCATCATGACCCTTTTGCTGCCCTGAATCATCCAGACCTGACCTGCATTGTGCACCTGGCTAATGCTGCTGCGGTAATCGCTGGCTTTGGGTTAGGCAATGACAAGGATTTTCATTTGGATAACAAGGTGCTTTCAAGAATGAATTATTCTTTTGATAAAGTTACCGAGCTTGCTTCAGAAGTGGGAAAAAGAGTAACATCCGAAATCCTCTTGTAGATGGCTGCAGAACTGCAGGCATCTACATTTTTGGTACGGGTTTTGATATACTCAATACATAAAGATGGTTTTGATGGTAAAAATTATCAGAGGTTATGAAACGGCCGGTTTATTCTGAGAGGTGTTTTCCAGTGCATCATTTTTTAAAAGGAAATTTCTTTATGGAAAGACTCAAATATGTGCTATTAGCCATTATTTTTGGGCTTAGTTTTATGCTGCAGGCTGTCCAGCCTAGCCTTGCCCAAGCATCGGCGGCGGTACGTGAAAAGGCGCCGGCCAGAAAGGTTGTTGTTTTTATCCTGGATGCAATTAGTTGGGACGACTTGCGCAGCGCCAATGTACCAAATTTAAAACACATGATTGACCATGGATTCATTGGTTTGATGAATACCAAAACCAGGGGTATGAGCCGGGTAAACATGGAAAGTGGTTATTTTTCTCTGGGCGTAGGTGTTCGGGCCAATGCTCCAGATCTGACCGGCCAAAACGTTTATTCTAAAAACGGCAGGCTCATAGTGAATGATATAGAAAAACTCAAGGCCCAAATTGAACAGGATTTGCCTAATTATCGGGCAGGTCAATTCGGTTGGATGGCGAAAAGACTGGGGCTAAAAGTAGCTTTAATCGGTAACGCCGATACAAATGTGCAACACAGGGAAGCGGCGCTGATAGCTATGGATGAGAACGGAACTGTTCCCATGGGATATATAGGCTCGAAACTGCTGACACGCGACCCGTTATTTCCGGGAAAAATCAGGACCAATGAAGGTGTACTTTTAAGAGAGGCCGCAAGGTTTTTGCCTAAAACAGACATTTTGTTCATAGATTTTGGGGATACAACACGAATTGACGAGCATTACGATTCTATTGACAACGTTTTTGCTGAACGG
The DNA here is from genome assembly GCF_001263415.1 of Thermincola ferriacetica. Taxonomy (NCBI): domain Bacteria; kingdom Bacillati; phylum Bacillota; class Clostridia; order Eubacteriales; family Thermincolaceae; genus Thermincola; species Thermincola carboxydiphila. Next base: position 29,664 of record NZ_LGTE01000027.1, on the reverse strand, counting down.
GCCAAGGCGTTGGCCAGAGCCGATGCTTTTATCGGCAAATTCCTGCGCTATGTGGACCGGAAAAATACCATGGTGATGGTGATAGTCCCTAACGCATCGAAAACTTCTATTGCCAACGGAAATACCAGCTTGACACCGGTTATTGTATCTACAGGAACCAAAGAATCAGGACTGCTGATTTCCAATACGACCAGAAGGGAAGCGGTAGTGGCCAACATAGATTTTGCACCAACTGTTTTTCATTATCTGACTGGCCAAAAAGGGGAATTCATCGGAGAACCCATGGAGTATAGAAATATAAAAGATACCCCCACAAAGAATAGCCTTTTGACTATAGAAAAGAAAGAACGTAAATTTTATAACCTGCGTTGGGGCCGCTTCATATCTCACGGGTTTTACGTGGTTTTGGTGGTGTTATCTTTTGTGTTTTTATATGTTCCCTCTCTGGCAAGGTTTTTCCGAATAAGCGAAGACGCCAAGCGGATATTTGTTACACTGGCCCTGACTTTTCCGTTGACTGTATTTGTTACGGGCCCGCTGCTGCCTTTTCGGCATTTTATTATAGAATCAGTTACCATTCTGCTTATTTCTGTTGTGCTTAGCTTGCTGCTGGTTAACCTGTTGCGGAGAATGGAATACATACTGTTATTTTCTACCCTGGGAACCTCCCTGGTTTTGCTCAGTTACCTTTTCTGGGCTCCTTCTTTTTTGTTGAATTCTCCCCTGGGATTTGACGATGTTTTTTTAGGCGGCAGGTATTACGGAATTAATAATGACGCAATGGGAATACTGCTTGGGTCTACTTTAATGGGATTGTTTTCCCTTAACCAGTGGACGGGTTTAAGTTCCTGGGTGAAAAACCTTTTGTTGTTAGTCGGTCCTTCGGTAGTTGTTTTGTCCTTATCGCCGCTTTTTGGGGCCAATGTTGGCGGAACTATTGCTGCCCTGTCTGTTACAGTTTTAATTGCTCTTCAGTTTATAAGCCAAAAGCCCTTAACCTGGCGAAAAGTTATTTATGTAGTATGCCTGGTATTTATCGTTGAGGTAGGCATCGCCTATATGGATTCTTTGTTTGACCCGCCTAAGACCCATGCCGGTAAAGCCATCAGGGCTTTGCTGACTACCGGTTTTACGAGCAAGTTTTCTGAGTTGCTTATATCTAAACTGCGACTTTTCGCTTTAATTACAGCGATACCGCCGTACAATATAATTCTGGCCGCAGAATATATAATTTTTTACAGATTGTTTAAGAAAAAAGATATGTGGATAGGGTCTTTTGAGGCAAAATACCCGGTTTTAGCCAGCAGTATGAGTATTTTTTTCTTTGGTGGTTTAATTGCGTTTCTCTTTAATGATACCGGGGTAATAGCCACGGCGATGTTATATACGTACTTTTTACTCCCTTATGGAATCTTGAGTAAAAACTAAATAAACCGTGTATAGGGCGCTACCTTTGCTGAAAAAATATAATCGAGTTTAGGAGGTGGCCCTTATCGTGTCTAGGTATAGTTTTCCTGCCGGGAAAGGCATTGCCTTTTTTTTACTTGCCACTTTAATCTGGTTTTTTTCTGGCGAGGCATGCTATGCTTTGCATAATCCGCCATGCTGTCCGGACGAGTGTTCCGTTCGTGCTTTATACCTGAAAAAACCGCCTTTTTCCGGCAGCGAAGTCAGGGATTTTCAGCAGGCGCTGCAGTACCTTGGGTTTTACAGGGGAGAACTGGATGGCGTATATGGCCTGCAAACCTATAACGCAGTAAAAAAGTTTCAACGAAGCAACAAACTTCCTGTAAACGGGAGTATTAATGTTGCTACCTTACGTGTATTGAAAAAATATTTTGAACTGCCTTTGGCTACCAAAACCAGGACCAAGGGGCCGAAAGGAGAGGTAAGACTGGAAGTGCATATTAAAACCAGGACATTGATTGTATATGACGATGATAAGGTATTTAAGACGTACCGGGTTGCCGTCGGAAGAAACAAAACTCCTACCCCGGTAGGGGAGTGGAGAATCGTCAGAAAGGCAAAAAACTGGGGAACGGGATTTGGTACAAGGTGGCTGGGACTAAGTGTGCCATGGGGTCTGTTCGGTATTCACGGGACGAATAAACCCTGGTCCATCGGCAGCAAAGCCAGTCATGGATGCATCAGAATGTTTAACCGCGATGTGGAAGAATTATATGAATGGGTAAAGCCCGGAACAAGGGTAACGGTAATAGGCCAGGTATTTCCGGTGCGTTATGAAGACCGGCTTGTTATCCGCAGGGGCTATAAGGGCTCAGATGTCTACCAGGTCCAGCAAAAGCTTAGAGAGTTGGGATATCTGAAAAGTGCACCTGACGGCATTTATGGGCCGGCTACTATAGCAGCGGTAAAAAAGTTTCAAAAAGATCACGATTTTCCTGTTACCGGGGAAATTGATATAGATATATACCCTGCGATAGGTTTATAACTGGCTTAAGAAAAGAGTTGGAGGATTCGGAGGAATTTGGTAGAATATGATAAGAACAAGATATGATGGGCGGCGGCTTGTGCCAATCGCCCATTCTGTATTACCCGAGGTGGATAGTATTTGTTACAGCCAATAAAAATTTTACATGTTATCCGCCCGGCCGAAGGTGGAATGAAGGAACACCTGTTATCCCTGCTCAAAGGATTGGACAAAAACAGGTTCCATATTCACGTGGCTTGCCCGGGTAATAGCAGTATAGAAACAGAGTTGAGAAAACTGGGGATTGAGGTTCATAATATACCACTGGTGGGCCCCATTAATCCCGGGGAGGATATCAGGTCTTGCAAAGCTATTAAAAACCTTTGCCAGGCGGAAGGATTTACCATCATACATTGTCACGGTTCCAAGGCCGGGTTGGTAGGCAGGTTGGCTGCAGCCACGGCCAAGGTTCCTTTGGTTATTTTGACAGCTCATAATTTTGTGGTAGATGATAAATATTCCTTAGCCAAAAAGATTGTCTTTACGAAGGGCGAGCAGTTTTTGGGCCGGGTGACCGATTGTGTTATTACCGTTTCATCGGCCTTGAGAAAAGAGTACATTGAAAAGTTCCGAGTGCCTGCGGAAAAGGTTGTTTGCGTATACAACGGGATAGATACAGAATCTTTTGACCTTACCGTTGATAAAAAAAAGATTAAGACTCAACTGGGGCTGGACCCCGAAAAACCGGTGATTGGAACTGTGGCCAGGATGGCTCCTCAGAAAGGCCTGCCCTTTTTACTGGAAGCGATTGCTATATTGGGAGAAACGGTGAACGCCGGTTTTCTCATAGCAGGCGATGGCCCCCTGCGTCCAGACCTGGAGCGCCAAGCAGAGCAACTGGGGTTATCAGGTAAAGTTTGTTTTCCCGGATACTGTCAAAACATAAAGGAAATTTTACAAATTTTTGACATATTTATAATTCCTTCTATATCGGAAGGACTTTCTATCACTGCCATTGAAGCGCTGGCCGCGGGTAAACCTGTCGTAGCCAGCAGGGTAGGAGGCTTACCGGAAGTTGTGGAACATGGGAAAACAGGGGTTCTTGTGCCGCCAGGGGACCCGGCGATTCTTGCTTCCGCAATCAAAAACCTCCTGGATGACCCGGCTTTGAGAGAACGGATGGGAAGGGCAGGAAGACGGACGGCTAAAGATAAGTTCAGTCTGGAAAATATGATAAGGAAAACAGAAGAACTTTATATAAGTCTGTTTAAAGGTTTACAGGTTAAATGAGCCGGATTACAAATGTTGTTTTGGGCCCAGTTGCTTAAAACTTTTCTCAAAGGGGATGTCGAATTGGAAAGCAGAGGAAATAAAAGAATACTTCGCCTGGTCAGCATTCAGGTAATCATGGTGATTATTTTGGTTTTTGGCCTACCGGTCTTTGCCGAAGCCCTTCCGGAAAAACATAAGGGAAATGTGACCATAGTAGTTATGGATAAAATTTCTATGCAGGATTTGGTGCAGGCTTCAGTTCCCAATATTATGAACCTGGTTAGCAGGGGGGCTGCCGGCCTGATGACGACCAACCCAGCCAGCGGAGCTGCCCGCATATCTCCCAATACATATGCCACTATTGGCGCCGGGGCAAAAATTCAGGCAGGGTATTCAGGGGTAATGGCTTTTAACGAGAGTGAAATAGAGCCGCAGAGTCACGCTCCCGCAGCCCAGGAATACGAAGTCAGAACGGGGATAAAACCTGGCAAAGGCAGTGTATTACATATTGGCATAGCTGAAATATGGAATTATAACAAGGAATTAAAGTATGATTATGCTGTCGGTGGTTTAGGCACGGCTCTACATGCCGCCGGTTTGAGGACGGCTGTTTTGGGGAATAGCGATACAAATGAAAGTTTTTTTCGGCAGGTTGCTACTATTGCCATGGACAGGAACGGCCTGGTCGATTACGGTGATGTTAGCCCCAGACTGCTGGTCAGAGATAAAAAGTCCGTTTTTGGCAGAAGTACCGACTATAAGAAGATGCTCGCAGACTACAAAGAATTAAAAAAGAAAGCTGATTTGATAGTTTTGGATTTGGGGGATACGGCGAGACTGGATTTGGCTTCATCGTCTTTATTGCCTGAAATTGTTATCGCAAAAAGAAAGGATGTTTTGGCCAAAGCAGACAATTTTATTGGTGCTTTATGCAAGCAAATAGACTTTTCCAACGACCTGGTTATTTTGTTGTCTCCGGGACCGTCAGCGCAGGCTATGGAGGAACGGAATTACCTGACGCCGGTGATAATTGCCGGAAAAGGGTTCAGGCCGGGAATATTGGAGTCTCCAACCACTAAGAGAACGGGGTTAATCAGCAACACAGATATCGTGCCTACAGTGTTGCAGTTTTATAACCTGCCACTGCGGATTCCCATGGATGGGACCAGTGTGCAACTAAATGGCCAGCCGTTACAGTCTGTTCATTCGGAAAAAGTGATAGATACATTGATTAAAATGAACCGGGACATAGTCCGGACCTTTAATGCCCGTTACCCTATTGTTAAAGGCTTTATAAATTTTGCCCTGATTCTTACTTTGGTATCCGCAGCCGGTATTTACCTGAAATTTAAGTACCTGAGGCACATCAAGCCATTGCTGTTGGCCGTAACGATAGCGCCATTAGCCATGCTCCTGCTGTATTTTTTTCCCCAGCCTACCGTCATCAGCTCTGTGGCGGAAGTCATTGCCCTGACGGCAGGATTAAGCATTGCTTTCATCTTAGGGAAAAGATTGGCCGGTAACAAAGGCCTGTGGGCTTTTGCTATAGCAGGTTCATTTACGACCTTGATCATTATCCTGGATATGTTTGCCGGAGGCATATTGAACAAAACAAGCCCTTTAAGTTACGACCCCATGTCCGGGGCCAGGTTTTACGGTATAGGCAATGAATATATGGGAGTCCTCATCGGTTCTTTGTTAATGGGGTTAGGCACCTGGCCCGGTACGATGACGAAAAAGCGCCGGGCAGTATCAGTTTTATTTATGCTGATTACGGTCTACGTAATGATGGCTCCCAATCTGGGGACCAACGTGGGCGGTACAATCGCTGCCTTAATCGGGTTTGCGGTAGCGGTGGTTTTGCTCTTTGATATAAAAATCAACTTTAAGGTCTTTGCTCTTCTTTTTGCATTATTGGGCATACTGTTTACAGGGTTTCTTTTCTTTGATATGTCCAGAAGCCCGGAACACCAGTCCCATATTGGGCGGACCATGAACCTTTTAGCTGAAGGCGGCTTACAGGAAGCCCTTAATATCATCGCCAGAAAATGGGAGGTTAACTGGCGGCTATTGCACGGAACTACCTGGAGCTGGGTCTATTTTTCGGGTTTGATTTCTATTTTATTATTGTGGCGCTGGCTAAAGGATGAAATGGAATTCCTACAAACAGAGAATCCGATATTTTTCAAATTTTTAAAAGCAATTATTGCCGGTAGTATTGGTGCTTTGTTATTCAATGATTCGGGAGTTGTTGCGGCTGCCATCCTGATTATTTACGGAACGGCTCCTTTATTTGCCATGGTCATTGACCGGATGTTTGGTGGTGAGGTGGAACAATGATAATTGGCGTAATCAGCGATACCCACGGGGATGTTGAAGCCTGGCGCAAATCAATTAACGGACCTTTAAAAGGCGTGGACGTTATTATTCATGCCGGCGACATTCTCTATCATGGGCCAAGAAACCCTATTGTAGCTGGGTATAACCCGCAGGCGCTGGCGGAAGAAATAAACGCCAGCCCGATTCCGTTGCTCTTTGCTAAAGGGAATTGCGATGCAGATGTGGACCAAATGTTAATCAAATATCCGATTCATTCTCCCTATGTTTTTGCTTTTATTGAAGGTCGGAACATTTTGGCTGTTCATGGGGCTGATATGAACCGGGAAGAAATGCTGCAGCTTGCCCGGTATTATAACCTACGGTTTTTCATCAGTGGCCATACCCATGTACCAAGTCTGGAGAAAATTGGGGAAACAATTTATTTAAACCCCGGAAGTTGTTCCCTGCCCAAAGAAAATAACCCACCCACAGTGGCAGTCATAGGGGAACAGGAAGTGGTAATTATTTCTATTGATTCGGGGCAAGAATTAACGAAATTAACTTTGTAACAGAGGTGATACCTTTGGACGACTTAATGGTCAGAGGTGTAGCCGCCGGTGGGTTGATAAGAGCCTGTGCGGCAGTTACCACAGGTTTGGTGGAAGAAGCCAGGGTCAGGCATAAGACGGAACCGACGGCTACGGCTGCTCTTGGCCGGGTTTTGACTGGGGCGGCCCTGTTGACTTCCGGCTTAAAAGAGCATGATACGGTTACGCTACGGGTGTTAGGAGACGGACCTTTAGGGGCCATTGTGGCTACAGCCGATGCGCATGGGAATATCCGGGGTTACGTGCAGAATCCCGAGATCAACCTTCCTCCGGCCGGTCCCGGGAAACTTGATGTTGGTTTAGCTGTAGGAAAAAATGGTTTTTTGCATATCACTAAAGATTTGGGATTAAAAGAACCCTATACAGGAAGCGTGCCTTTGCGAACAGGGGAAATAGGTGATGACCTGGCCGCGTATTTTCTGGTTTCTGAACAGGTACCTTCGGCTGTTAATTTAGGAGTATTGGTAAACCCTGATGGGACGGTGCAGAGTTCCGGGGGCTACCTCATCCAGCTTATGCCAGGCGTAAAAGATGAACAGATAGAAGAAATTGAAAATATAATATACAGCCTGCAGCCTATAAGTACATTGGTATCCCTTGGCTGGGGACCTAGGCGTATATTGGAAGAAATTTTAGGGCATCTTGATTTTAAACAACTGGAAGAAACCGAATTAAGATTTAACTGCAAATGTTCACGGGAACGATTGGAAACTGTACTTATCAGCCTGGGGAAGGAGGAAATCGAATCAATACTGGCGCTGGAAGGAGAGGCGGAAGTGAAATGTCATTTCTGCGGCGAAGTATACCGGTTCAACCGGCATGAACTGGAAAAGATTAAGGAGGCGGCAGTTTCCTTGAAGTAAAAAGGGCATAAAAAAAGGATTTGGTAAAGCAAATCCTTTTTAAATGGCTCTTTGCACTTTGCCAGATCTTAAACATCTGGTACAAACATTTATTTTTTTAGGCGCTCCGTTTACCAAAGCCCGAACTTTCTGCACATTCGGAGACCAGGTCCTTTTGGTACGGATATGGGAATGGCTTAGTTTAATGCCGGTAGAAATTCCTTTTCCGCATATATCGCACTTGGCCATGGAGTTCCACCTCCTTTTCCTTTCAGTAACTTTTATATTATACCAAAAAAAAGTGGGTTTGGCAAGGCAGGATTTACATAAATAAATGTAGAAATAACAATAATGTTCCAATAATTATTTGGTTAACCTGCTTGATTTAAAGATCAAAGGGGGCCCAGAATGTTTACTAAGGATATGTCAATAATGAGCGCATTGCAAGCTCATCCAAAAGCCAGGGAAGTGTTCAAAAAACATGGCATGGGTTGCTTGAGCTGTATGGGCGCTGTGCAGGAATCCATAGAGGCCGGTGCTCTGATGCACGGTATAGATTTGGATGCCCTATTAAAAGAATTGAATGATTTACTACGAGAAAAAGAAACCTAAGTACCGGATGAGGGATGTTATTCCTCTTTTTTTTTAATAGACTGGGTTTTTCTATCCCCCTGCAAATGTTTGAAATTATGAAAGGGTGGGCGAATATGGGTGATAAAGATAAATTAGGCAATGTCAATATTTCCGAAGAAGTTATTGCCACTATTGCCGGGGCAGCTGCTGTTGAATGCTACGGAATAGTCGGTATGGCCGCAAGAAAACTAAAAGACGGCATTGCCCAACTGCTTGGCAGAGAAGACCTGACCAAAGGGGTGCAGGTCAAGCTTGAAGGTTCTCAAGTGACGGTAGACCTTTACATTATAGTAAGTTATGGGGTAAATATTGCGGAAGTAGCCAAGAATGTAATGGAAAGAGTAAAGTACAGCCTGAGTAAGTACACGGACCTTGAGACCAGAGCCATAAATGTAAATGTTCAAGGGGTCAGGGTCAGTAACGGCGGCTAAGGAGGAGACGGAGTGGAGATTACCGTTTTGGATGGGGCCAGGTTTAAAGAGATGCTCCTTTGCGGCGCCCGTAACATAGAAACAAATAAAGAGCGGGTTGATGCCCTGAATGTTTTCCCGGTCCCTGACGGAGATACCGGCACCAATATGGCTCTTACATTAGCGTCGGCAGTAAATGAAATCCGGGCGGTTGACAGCTCCTCAATCGGGATGATTGCTGAAGCCGCAGCCAGAGGAAGCTTGATGGGGGCCAGGGGCAACTCGGGGGTTATTCTATCCCAGTTAATCAGAGGGATGGCTAAGAAACTTAATTTAATGGATAAAGTTGGCGCAAAAGTATTTGCCCAGGCTTTGGATAATGGAGCCAACACAGCTTATAAAGCCGTGATGAAGCCCATGGAAGGGACGATTCTCTCTGTGGCCAGGGATGCGGCCAAAGGCGCTGTTGAGGCTGCCAGAAGGTCTGATGATTTGATTTTCGTTTTACAGGAGACGATAGATAAAGCCAATATTGCTCTCGCGGAGACACCAAAGCTGCTTGCGGTTTTAAAGCAGGCCGGAGTTGTTGATGCCGGAGGCAAGGGTTGGGTCCTGTTTCTTGAAGGCATGCTACAGGGGCTAATGGGAAGGGGGATTACTGCCCATGAACCGGCTACAGAAGAAAAAGTCCGCAAGAATGCGGCTTCCGGCTTGCGTCCAAGAGAAAACGAAATTATAGAATTTGCTTATTGTACAGAGCTTATTATCACCGGCGGGGCCGGGCAACCGGCTCAAATCCGTAACCGGCTTGCTGACTTGGGTGACAGCCTTTTGGTGGTAGGAGAAAGAGGTACTGTTAAGGTACATATTCATTCCAACCACCCCGGGCAGGTATTGGAGAGGTGTTTGGAATTTGGAGCTCTGGAAAATATAAAGATTGAAAACATGATTTCCCAGGCCAAAAAGAAGGGAATATCTGTCCAGGATTCCGCCAGCGCCGGTAGGTCTGAAAAGGCCGGCCCAACGACAAAAAAACCTTATGGTTTTTTAGCTGTAAGTACGGGGACCGGTCTGGAACAACTGTTTTACAGCCTGGGGGTTGACCGGATTGTTTCCGGCGGTCAAACCAATAATCCCAGTACGGAAGAACTGGTGAAGGCAATTGAAGAGATAGATGCTGATTTAGTTTATATATTGCCCAACAACGGAAACGTCATTTTGACAGCCCGGCAGTCGGCGAAACTTTCCGGACGGAAGGTGGAAGTAATCCCGACAAAGACAGCACCCGAGGGCATTGCTGCACTGGTGGCTTTTCAACCCGAAAAGGATAAGGAAACAAATACAGCTCGCATGTTGAAAGCGGCGGAAAGTATGATTACCGGGGAAGTCACTTATGCCGTACGGGATACATGTATAGGTGAGAGAAGAATCAACAAAGGAGACATAATAGGAATAGTAAATGATCAAATTTTAGCAGTTGGCGCTGATTTAGCCCAGGTAACATGCAATCTTTTGCGGAATATCATAAACGATGATGCGGAGATAGTTACTTTATACAGTGGGGAAGGCGTAGATGAGGAACTGGCTGCAAGTATTGTTGCTCAACTGCGGGAAGAATTCCCTGATTTAGAGATAGAATGTCATTACGGCGGTCAACCGCTTTATTACTTCCTGATTTCCGTGGAATAAGGACGTGGGGTATGAACATATGGCTGATTTAGTGATTGTAACTGACAGTACCGCAGACCTGCCGCCGCAGGTTTTGCACCAATACGGTATAGAAGTGGTTCCGCTCAAGGTAATGTTTGGGGACGAAGTTTATAGAGACGGCGTGGACATTACTTTCGGTGAATTCATCCGGAAAATGGAGTCTTCCGGAACAGTGCCTACCACTTCTCAGCCTGCGCCCGGAGAATTTACGGATGTTTACGAAAGAATTTTGCAGGAGCAACCTGACGCCCATATTATATCTATACATTTATCGGCTCAGATGAGCGGTACGGTTCATTCCGCCCGATTGGCCAAATCCATGGTCAATGAAGAGAAAATAGAGGTTGTTGATTCCAAAATGGTCAGCCTGGCTTTAGGGGTTATTGTTCTTGAAGCGGCCAAAGCTGCCCGGGCAGGAAAAGATAAAGAAGAAGTATTGAAAATTATTGACCATATGATAGAAAAAACCAGGACTTATTTTTTGGTTGATACGCTGGATTATCTGCAGAGAGGTGGTCGCATCGGCAAGGCTCAGTCTTTGCTGGGTACCCTGTTGCATATAAAACCTATACTCACCTTTAATGACGGTTTTATAAGTCCCTACGATAAAGTCCGTGGATTAAATAAAGCAATACAGGTGATTACGGACAGCATTAATGAAGAGTTCGGTAAAAACCCCGTATCCTGCGCCTTTGTTTACGGCACTGATATGGAGCTGTTTGATACTTTCTACAACAAAATCAAGTCAGAAGTGCTGTTTGAGGAAACGGTAAGAGCGCAACTGGGATGTGTTGTTGGAGCCCACGGAGGGCCGGGTATTGTAGGGGTTATTTGCTACAGTTTTTGAAAGTTGGCGCTTGTAGCGTACAGGTTATTTGGAGTGGTTATGATGACTCTGTCCGGAATACTGCAAAATATGGCACAGGCCATGCAGGTAGAACTGAAAATGGGCTGTCTTGATACCGCCGTTATGGGCGGTTTTAGTACATTTATCATAAAATGTGCCCAAAAGGCCTGTGATTCGTGTGAAAACGAGCTTGCCCGGCATAATTTGACAGTTCTTGTCCCTTTGTTCCGGGAGTATGTGGCCAAGGACAAAGAGGAAAGAAAAAAGATGGTGGAGTATGGATTGACAGTTTTAGGACAGGTTAAAGCTGCCGTTAATGCTGAAGCTGGCAAAGAGCGGAAGGAAAAACCGCCTGTGGTTGAACAGGTTAACGGTCGGGAAACGGAAAAACCGGTAAACGATGCCCTGGAAAATCAATCTTTACAGTACTTAAAAAACATCGGGCCCAAAAGGGTTAGACTGCTAAACAAATTGGGCATTTACAGTATAACCGACTTGTTTTACTACATACCGCGCCGTTATGAAGACAGGAGCCAATTGAAGCCTTTTTATATGCTTGCCCATGGGGAAACGGAAACGGCTAGCGGTATTATCGTCGGTATGCAGGAAATTAAGCCGCGCCGCGGTTTAACGATTATAAAGGCCGCTTTGCGCGATGCAACAGGCATAGGATATGCCGTTTGGTTTAACCAACCTTATGTAAAAAAACAGCTTATACCAGGGAAGGAACTGATAGTTTCCGGCAAAGTGGATAAAAAATTCGGTCAAGTGCAGATAACGGTCGCTGATTTTGAAGTGGTGGATGATTCCGATAATGTGCACGTTGGCCGGATTGTTCCTGTATATTCCGTTACCGAAGGGCTACCGCAGCGGGTTTTCAGGACCATTATGAAAAACCTTATTGATTCTTTTGGGGATCGGCTGGAGGAGCCTTTACCGGACAGCATAAGGCGGCGGTATGACCTGCCTAGCATTAATGAGGCCCTCCGGAACATTCACTTTCCGGAAGATTGGAACTGTATTGAAGAAGCCCGTAGGCGCCTGGCATTTGACGAACTGCTTGTGCTGCAGTTGGGCCTGGCTTCCATGAAGATTTCTCAATTGCGTAAAGTACGAGGTATTGCCCATAAAAAACACGGCCCATTGATGAAAAGGTTTATGGATAACCTTCCTTTTCCGCTGACCAAGGCGCAACAGAGAGTGCTGGAAAGTATATATCGTGACATGGAAAGTCCGAAACCGATGAACCGACTTTTACAGGGTGATGTGGGTTCGGGTAAAACAATTGTGTCTGCCGCTGCTTTGATCAAGACTGTAGAAAGTGGCTACCAGGGTGTTTTGATGGCGCCCACGGAAATATTGGCGGAACAGCATTATCTGGGGCTCAGGGAATTATTTGCTCCACTGGGGGTTAAGGTGTCCCTCCTTACGGGGAGCATCAGCAACAAGGAAAAGGAAGCTGTACTCCAGGATATCAGCCAAGGGAGAACTGATATAGTTATTGGGACCCATGCTGTCATTCAGGACGAAGTAGTATTTCAGAAACTGGGATTGGCCATTACCGATGAACAACACAGATTCGGCGTCAAGCAGAGAGCTAGGCTCCAGCAAAAGGGGCATTATCCCGATGTGCTGGTAATGACAGCGACTCCTATCCCGAGGACTCTGGCTATGACCGTATATGGCGATCTTGATGTATCCGTAATTGACGAACTTCCGCCAGGCCGGCAGCCGGTAAAGACCTTTTGGGTGACGGAGAATAAACGGCAGCGTATGTACGAATTTATCAGACAGCAGGTAAAGGAAGGGCGTCAGGCATATTTTGTATGTCCTCTGGTGGAAGAAAGTGATAAACTGGATGTGGAAGCGGCCGTTGAAACGGCAGACAGGTTGGCCCAGGTTGTATTTCCTGACTTGCGGATTGGCCTTCTGCACGGGCGGATGAAAGCCGACGAAAAAGAGCAGGTTATGAAGGCCTTTCGTGATGGCAAGATCGATATTTTGGTAGCCACAACGGTTATAGAGGTAGGTGTAAATGTCCCCAATGCCACAGTGATGGTTATAGAAGATGCAGAACGTTTTGGGCTGGCTCAGTTGCACCAACTGCGCGGCAGAGTGGGTAGAGGGTCGCATCAATCTTACTGCATCCTTCTGGCTGATCCCAAGACTGACGAAGGCAAAGCCCGTATGCAGATAATGCAGGCTTTCACGGACGGGTTTAAAATAGCGGAAGAAGACCTGAAACTGCGCGGCCCCGGCGATTTTTTCGGAACCAGGCAATCGGGGCTGCCAGATTTAAAAATTGCTGATATTGTAAGGGATGTTAAAATATTGGAGATGGCAAGGGTAACCTCTTTTGAAATTATTGAAAAGGACCCGGCTTTGTCCCTGCCAGAACATAGTGAGTTGAAAAAACTAATGGTGGAAAAATTTAAGAATAAGTACCATTTTATCAATATCAGCTAGTGCCCCTTCAAGTAAAGCTGAAAAGTAAGCAAAACGGGCATACGTTACTTGAAGGGGCAGTAGACAGCGGCAGGTATGTAATTTCAGGAAAAAGTTTAAGACTATTACCTCTATTGTTAAAAAATTATAGAAATTAGCACTGTTATTTTCCTGGCCGATGGCTTTTTTGCCATCGGCCAAACATTTATGCCAGTAAATACAAGGGAGTGTAAAAAAGGATTCTTAAGTAGGGTGTATAATTTGAAAGAATGAATTATAAAAATTAGAAATTATGAATTATAAAAATTAGAAATTAAATATTTTTAAAGAAGGGGTTTTAGCTTTGGCAGCAGTGAACCAAGAATCCGCCGCAAAAGACGTAGTCAGTATCAAAGTTGCCATCCTCATCATTATACTATCAGTTATTGTATTTATCGGTACCGGTTTGTTAATCGGGCATATGTACTTTTGGGATGGGGGGAACCCTGTATCTAAGTTAGATATCGATTATAGGCGGGGAATTGCCCAGGTTGAACAAAATCCCGACGACCCCCAGGCCCATATCGATCTCGGATGGGTATACATGCAGAAAAAGCAGTATACTCTGGCTGAACGGGAGTATCTTGCTGCATTGAATTTGGATAGAAATAATATCTCAGCCCAATACAACCTGGCCTTGCTGAAAATCCAGGTTGGAAAAATTGATGAAGCTAAAAAAATATTGGAACAAATAAAACGAAAGCGCCCTGAAGACCTCAAAGCCAGAGCGACTCTGGGCTATGTGTATGCAGAAAAAGGCTTGTATGAAAAAGCATTGGCAGAATTCAGGCTGGTGGAAAAATACTATCCGACCAATGCCGATTTGATGTTCCAGTTCGGCAGGGTTTATGAGAAACAGGGCGATGATGCCCAAGCTCGGGAGTACTATAACCGGGCTTTGAAGTTTGACCCACATATGGATAAGGCAAAAGAGGCATTGAAAAAACTATAATAATGGGGGAAAGGGTGGCAACCCAAAGTCATGAAAAAGAAAACCTTAATCAACACGGTTTTGTCAATAGGGCTGATCTGCCTTATCGGCTTTTCCTTTTTGTATTTGAATAATATTAATCTGATTAACCAGGTTACTGATTTTATGGGGCCTCAGCAGAAAAAAATGTCTACTCCCGGGTTTAAATTTGCTATGTATGGAGATGCCAAATCGGGAGTTTTGCTGCAATATCCGGTTACGGCAGTTATACGTGAAAAAGGAATTTATGTGGTTGATCAGGATGCCGGCAACATTAAAGTTTTTGGTTTGGGGGGGCGCCTGGCCGGAGTATTTGGCAGGCTTCGGTCGCCTTATGGCATAGCCCTGTATGGCGGTAATTTCTATGTAAGCGATATGGGTACCGGACAAATAGTGATCTTTTCGAAAACGGGCAAACAGTTGGGAACCTTGAAAATTAAAGGGCAAAAAGGTATGGTTCCGGGTGGTTTGCTGGTTGACGGTAAATATCTGTATATTGCAGATGTATATCAAAGCAGAATTCTGGTCTGTGATTTACCGCAGCGGAGAATTATAAGGACTATGGGTAGTTTCGGCACCGGGCGAGGCCAACTGAAATATCCGCATGGTATGGCTGTTGATAAGGCTGGAAATTTATATGTAGCCGATTCCGGAAATAACAGAATTGTCGTTTTTAATAAAAACGGGCGATATTTAAAAACAATAGGCGGCAAAGATGACCGGGTAGGAGGTATTACAACTGTCAGGGGGGTAGCTATTGATGCCAAAGGTATTATTTATGCTACTGCACCTTTGACTGGAACTATTTATGCATATAACGGGGATGGCGAAGCGCTTTATTCCTTAGGTGGCCCCGGCAAAGAAAACGGTCAGTTGGGGCTTCCCAATGATATATTGATAGATGCCGCCGGCAGGCTATATGTTGTGGAAACTAAAAACAAGCGTATTTCTGTATTTGAAAAATAAATTTGAACGGGGGGAGTCTTTTGCGGAAATTAGCATTTTCTTTGACCGTGATTGTTTCTTTTCTGCTTGGCACAGGTATAGCAGTGGCTTCCACCAACGGTCCCCACGGCAACTACTCCGCTGATACCAATGCCTGCGGCCAATGCCACAGTACCCATACCGCTCAAGCGCCGAACCTGATCGCTTTCACCCTGGATGGGGTGGATAACTCTGTTTATGAAACCTGCGTCTTTTGCCATAAGTTGGGTGGGGCCAGCAAATATGATGTTGTAAACGGCGCTATCAGAACCACAGACGCAGCAGGAAACCCGGTTGTTTACCGGGCTTCCGGCGGTGGTTTTATCAATGTGGTAACAGTAGAAGGTGATTTAGCCACTTACCAAATGGCTCCTGTAACATCTGCCCATGATGTGAAAAGTCAAAGTGTAACCGGCGCTCCCGGCGGAGACCCCAATACGACTTTTACCAAATCATGCAGTAACTGTCATGACCCCCATGGAACTCCTAACTCAAGACAACTACTTTCCACGGTTAACGGAGTAACGGGATTGGCGCCAACCCTTACTGTAACGAATCCTTTGGGTGATGAAACTGTAGAATACAACTCCGGTTTTAATGACTTTTGCGGGGCCTGCCATACTGACTTTAATGTTACCACTGCCGGTTCAGGTGATATCAACACCGGTATTTATACGAGTTACAAACGGCACCGGGTGGGTATGGATCCGTCAACCTTGCCGAACTACAATCCAAATAACGGCTTACCTTTAGAAAAGAACGGCACTAACCCAGGCGTGGTTTCCTGTATGACCTGCCATTATGCCCATGGTACGGAAAAGGTCTCAACCATAACCTGGACCCGGTCTAACGGCGGTACTTCCACCTCGTCAGCACTGTTGAGGATGAATGAGCGGGGCGTCTGCCAGGCTTGCCACAATAAGTAGATTGTTTCGCAGGCCATGCAATGTTTAAACCTGGTAAACCGTTGCTGGCCCAAATCTCGGAAAAACGTGATACAGCCCTCACCCTTGGTCTACACTGGAAGCGGTGCCTTCCAGATTGTACAGAGGTATTTCTGTATAAGATGTATGAATAAGTTTTTTGGACATTTCACCGTGGGGTTCACCGAGGAATTCTTCGTATAATTTTTTAATCCACGGGTTATCATGGGCTGTCCTGTATTTTTTTAAGTTATCCTGTTCAAAGAGAGCATCAGCCCTCTTGTAACGTTGTTTCAGTTGTTGGTCCCATTGGTCCAGGCCGGGGTATACGGGCTGCCCTCCGCCGCCGACGCAGCCGCCGGGGCAGGCCATGACTTCAACAAAATCATAGTGTGCTTCCCCGCGTTTTAGTTTATCAATTAAACGGCGTGTTTCCCCGGTTGTCCGCACAGTGGCGCATTTCAATAATCTACCTCCTATGTCAATTTCTGCCTCTCGAATTTTTTCCAAAGTCCGCACTTCTTTAAAGGCTGGTGTTTGCAGCTTTTTGCCTGTCATTTTTTCGTAAACGGTCCGCATTACACCTTCTAATACTCCACCGCCCGAACCAAAAACGATGCCTGCGCCGGATGCATAGCCCATTGGGTTGTCAAATTCCTCATCAGGCAACTCGGCAAGGTTGATTCCGGCACTGCGCAGCATCTGAATAAGTTCCCGTGTGGTTAGTACCACATCTACATCCTGATACCCGCTGTCATGAGTCCCTATCTTTCTTTGCCGTTCCCATTTTTTAGCCACACATGGCATGACAGATACGCTGAATATTTTTTTCGGGTCGATGCCGCTTTGCTTAGCGTAATAGGTTTTCAACAGGGCGCCAAAAACCTGCTGAGGTGATTTCACGCTGGATATGTGTGGAATTAATTCGGGATAAAACAACAGGGCAAAGCGCAGCCACCCGGGACAGCAGGAGGTAAACTGCGGCAGCGGGCCGCCGTTTTCCAGACGGTGAATAAGTTCTGCTCCTTCTTCAATACAAACTATGTCCGCTCCGAAACAATCATCAAAGACCTTGGCAAAGCCAAGTTTCTTTAAAGCTGCTACCATTTTTCCTGTTACCAAGGAGCCTGCCGGCATGCCGAAGCCTTCGCCAAGGGTGCCTCTGATTGAGGGCGCTGTCTGGATAACCACATGTTTCTCAGGATCAGCCAGGGCCCGCCAGACAGCTTCCAAGTCCTCTTTTTCGTGAATAGCTGCAGTCGGGCAAAGCTGTAAGCACTGGCCACAGTAAATGCAAGGGGTTTCTGCCAGGCTTTTCTTAAAAGCCGGTGAGGCAACTGTATCAAATCCCCGCTCGACCAACTGGTATATGCCAATTTCCTGCACATCTTTACACACCCTGATGCAGCGGCGGCAGACGACACATTTGGACGGCTCGCGCACCATGGCCGGTGACTGGTCATCGATAGGATAGCGTTTTAATTCTCCATGCACTTTTAAATGCCGCACATGGTAACGTTCAGCCAGGGACTGTAATTCGCAGCGCTGATTTCTTACGCATGTAAGGCATTCAAAAGGATGGTTGGACAGGTATAATTCCAGAACCAGCTTGCGGGCCTTAATTACCCTCGGTGAATGAGTAAAAACTTCCATACCCTGCGCTACAGGATAAGTACAGGACGGTTGTAGTGTTCGGGCGCCTTTTATTTCCACCAGGCAAACCCTGCAGGCCCCGATTTCATTTAACTCTTTCAGATAACAGAGGGTGGGGATGTAAATTCCATTTAAACGGGCTGCTTCCAAAATTGAAGTGCCTGGTTCAACTTCTACTTTTTGACCGTCAATAGATAGTGTAATCAAATCCCGAAATCACTTCCTTATTTTATTAACATTCACCGGTATTATTCCCGCAAAAACGTCAAATTATTGAAAAAGAAATTGAATCACAAATCCTGAAAATTTACCTAATAATTGTAGAGCATAGTTTTGTTATTAAAGTTGAAAATAAAAGTAAGGAGGTGAGGATGAAGAAAATTATTGATGTTAAAAAACAATTAAAAAAAGCAGGAAATATTGACAGGAAATATTAAAAAACTCTCTGGGTCTGAGTGCTCCCTACTTGAAAAACTGTTGATAAGGAAACGTTTTAAATCAAAATCAGGATATGATATCTAATCGATATAAATAACCACTATGGAAATTAACAACAGGCCAAGTAAATCATTCTAGTATAAGGGTATTGATACAAGCTTATACTAGAACCAGACAAACAAAAAGGAGGTGACTTAAATGGGAGCCGGTCAAAAGAGTAACCGCTTGATAGTACCTCAAGCTCAAAAGGCTATGGAACAGTTCAAATATGAAATAGCTGCCCAGGTAGGCGTTCAAAACCAGATCCAGGGCGGATACTGGGGCCATATTTCCTCCAGGGACTGTGGTGCCGTTGGTGGTAACATGGTTAGACAAATGATCACTGCTTACGAGCAGTCTTTGGCAGGTAAGCAGCAGTAAGCTAAAGTAATTACCGAGACGGGCTTTTAGCCCGTCTGTTTTATGCATTGACTTGTGCCAGATTTTTTAGTGTACGAGCATTTCCAGGTCTTCAGGAGCGACAGAAGGATGCAGCGCATGACCGATACCGGCGGCAATTATCTTTCCGATGTTATTAATCAGATCATCAATTTCTTTTGGTGTTACCATTAAGTTTTCCTGATATGGCTGCAGAACGTTTTTAATAGCTTGATCGACACTGATCGGGTTTAAATTAGCCACAGTTTTCGCCAGTACCGGATTTTGGTTTATTTGTTGCATAAATTGGTCCAATACGCTTTGTGCTATCGTAGCAGCGTTTACTACGGTGGGCACACCGATAGCGATGACGGGTACTCCCAAGAATTCCTGGGTTATACCGGCTCGGATATTGCCTACACCGGAGCCGGGGTTGATGCCCGTATTGGCTATCTGAATAGATGTCCCGATTCTCTCTACACTTTGCGCTGCGAGTGCATCAATAGCTATAACCAGGTTAGGCTGAACTCTGTCCACAACCCCTTTGATAATCTCCGCAGTTTCTATCCCGGTTATTCCTAGTACTCCCGGAGCCAGGGCGCTTACCGGGCGGAGAACGCCAAATATCTCTTGTGGTCCGTATTTGCGCAGGTGCCTGGTAGCCAGGCTATAATGAATAACCCTAGGACCCAGTGCATCAGGTGTTGCGTTCCAGTTTCCTAATCCTACCAGGAGGGCGCTGTCCTCCGGTTTGAGGTTTAAAATGCTACCTAATTGTTCGGCCAGCTTAGCGGTAACCTCTTTATGGGCAAGCTTGTTGTTTTCACGGATAACCGGTGCATCTATAGTAATGTATGTACCGATTGGCTTACCCATAATCTGGGCTCCCAAGGGTTCCATGATGTTAATAACAGTAATTTCCCCCTGGGAAAAGGTTTGTTTATCCATTTTTACGCCGGGAATTTCCCGACCTGTTTCGCCTCTGATGAGATCATGGGCTTCCACGGCCATATCAAGCTTAATGCCAAATCTTTTTAAGAATTCGCTCCTTTTCATGGTAGCCTCCTTTTACCTGACTAAAAAATAAGATGTCCAATTAAGCTCAATTTATACACTTGTTTGACAGGAAGGGCGAATTTTAGTAAAATAAAGATTGTAAAAAAAACATATGTTCTCAGTGTTGATGTAAACCCAGTGAAAGCTGGGGGCGCTAAAGCCCAAGGGCCTTAGGATACAGTGGGGCCAAGGACCGCTGATCTACGGCAGCCGGGATGCAAGGAATCGACTTCTAGGGGGGAGTAGTCTTTTTCAGACTACTCTTTTTTAATATCTAGGGAATTATGCTTTGAGGTAAAATTGTGGATAACCTCAAAGCATGATTTCCGGATATCAATAAAAGTTTCCTTTAAGTTCCGTATAGAGACTTTTGTTCATTTTAAAATTGCTTTTTGGAGGGATTTGCGTGATCAGGAAAGCAAAAAAGGGTATAAAAGCAATCAGAATTATTTCCGCCAAAGCTATCCGGCCGTTTGAAGAATTTTTTAAAATGGAGTCATCTGGTGGTATCCTTCTGTTAATAGCCACTGTCGCTGCTTTGATCTGGGCCAACTCACCCTGGAAGCCGATTTATGATGCTCTTTTTGGAGCCAAATTTACGATAGGTTTTGATGGCCTTGCCCTGTCAAAACCGTTAATTCTGTGGATCAATGACGGGTTGATGGCAATATTTTTCTTGGTGGTAGGTCTGGAAATTAAGCGGGAGATTGTGGCCGGGGAACTAAGTTCCATACGAAAAGCTGCTTTACCGGTAGGGGCGGCTGTTGGGGGTATGGTGGTACCCGCCTTAATTTTTACTTGGTTTAACGCCGGCAGTGATGCAATATCTGGCTGGGGAATTCCCATGGCCACTGACATCGCTTTTGCTTTAGGTTGCATTTCTCTTGTCGGTAGATCCGTTCCCCGGAATTTGGCGTTGTTTCTTACCGCGCTGGCTATAGTCGACGACATAGGTGCGGTCCTGGTCATAGCCTTATTTTATACAGCCCATATATCTGTAAAGGCTTTGGCGGCAGCTTTGATTGTAGCGCTGATTTTATTTATTGGGTGCAAATTAAAAGTGCAGAAAATATCTTTTTACCTGATCTTAGGCGGAGTCTTTTGGCTGGCGATACTGAAGTCCGGGATACATGCTACCATTGCCGGGGTGATTTTGGGCATGCTTATTCCGGTGGAATCTGATTCGCAGGAAGCCTCGGTCCTGCATAAACTGGAGCATTCTCTGCATCCTTGGGTAACTTATTTAATCATGCCGGTTTTTGCTTTAGCTAACGCAGGGGTTGAGATTAACTTGGGTAATTTGGCAAGCCAACTGAAAACATCTGTTTTCCTAGGTATTATCCTGGGTTTGTTTTTGGGTAAGCAGATTGGCATTGCCGGTTTCTCGTACATAATGGTCAAGGCCAAACTGGCTGTTTTGCCAAGGGATGTACATTGGCGTCATATATACGGTGCGGGTATTCTCGGCGGTATTGGGTTTACCATGTCCCTCTTCATTGCCAGCCTGGCTTTTATCAATCCGGATTTATTATCAACAGCAAAAATAGCTATTATTACCGGTTCGGCCGTTTCGGCAACCGCAGGCATGATCTTTCTGCGGCTGGCAGGTCGGGAGCTTCCAAATAAAAAAACTTCACCGGTTTAACAGCCGGTGAAGTTTTTGGTCTATAAGGATTCTAATTTGAAGCCGGCGGCCTCAACTTCGTCGCGGTTATACAGGTTTTTCGTATCGACTATAAAGGGTGTGCCCACTTTACTCATCAGCTCGTTGAAGAGCTTAAAGTTATTGTATCCGATGCCGTTTTGTTTGGCCAGTACGATGATACCATGGGCATCCTTGACGGCAGCTTCCAGGGAATCCACCTGAAAAGCATGTTTTGACGGTACAGCGGGGTCAAAAGCAGCAACTTTTATGCCGGAATTGAGCAGTATCTTAATTACGTCAAGGGCCGGGCTTTGCCTGTCGTCGCTGGAATAATCCTTCATGGCGATACCCAGGGCTGCCACTTTGGCCTTACTGGGTGGTACAGGCAGGTTTTTTGTTACCAGACTGGCCACAAAAGCCGGAACTTCCTCATTTATTTTTCTGGCGGTTCTGAGAAGCTTCAAAGGTACGCCTAACTCGTCAGCTTTTGGCGCCAGGTAATGAAGGGCGTTGGGAATACAATAACCTCCCACACCGGGGCCCGGAATTAATAGCTTTACCCGTTTATGGGTATTGGCAACTTTAATCACTTCAAAGATATCAATGCCCAGGGCCTTGGTAAAGCGCGCAAACTCGTTAACCATGGCAATGTTGACATCACGGGAGATGTTTTCCATAACTTTGGCTGATTCAACTACTTCGAAAGAACTTGCCGGCACCAGTTCTGCCTTGGTTACTATACTCATCAATTCCATGGCTTTTTGTAAGCTGGCTTCGTTGATACCGCTAACCAGAGTAGGCATGTTTTCAAACTCGTCAAAGGCCTTGCCTTCGGCAATTCGTTCTGAGGAATAGGCCAAATAGAAGTCTTCCCCGGCCTTGAGACCTGATTCTTCCAAAATGGGTTTTACGAAATTACGGGTCATTCCCGGAATGAGGGTGCTGCGAACAATAACCAGGTCGCCGGGTTTCAGGCCGGATGCAACAGCGCGTGAACAGGATTCCACGTGACTGAAATCATGGCCTTTATCTGTTACGGGGATGCCAATGGTCAAAATAAAGTTATTGCATTCTTTCAGGGCATGCCCGGCATCCAAAGTGGCGCTGAACCTTTTGGCAGCAAGCATATCCTTCAGTACTTGCTGAATTGGTATATCGTGGTATTTTTCCAGATGATGTGTAATACCGTTGTTGAGCTGGTCAACCAGGTGTGGGTCTACGTCGACGCCGATAACCTCGCAGCCTCTAAGGGCATAGCTTAGCGCCAGAGGGAGGCCCACAAAACCCAATCCGAAAATTGCCACCTTCACATTTTTAGAACTGTTGGACACGACAATTCCTCCTTTTAAAGATTAGGAAATTATTTAAAACAAAGGTTAATTTTCTCCATCATAAACCTGACGCGGCTTTCCCATGAATTCCGGGCTGCCGCGGCCAGCCTTTTCTTTTGTTTACCTTCATCTTCTGTATTTATAGCCATTTTTACAAAGTCAACAAATTCCTCTTTGTTATGGGCTATGTAGATTATATCAGAAAATTCACGAACCCCTGGCATATCCACGGAGACAATGGGTTTGCCGGAAGCAAGGTATTCATAAAATTTCAGCGGGCTGACTTTGTCTGTTAATGCGTTTAATTTAAATGGGTTGATACATAAATCGAAGGCTTTTAGGTATCCCGGTAAATCTTTGATGTCTTTACGCCCCAGCAGATAAACATTCGGCAGGGCAGCTAAGCCTGAAATATCGACCCCTACGCCAACAGGGCCAACCAACACTACAGACCACTCGGGATATCTTACGGCTATGGCCTTTATCAGATCCAGGTCTATCCAGTCCTGGATAACACCCACAAAACCCACTATCGGTTTGGGGATATTCCGGATGTCCGGCGGTATTTTTGTTTCCGGCGCCAGGGCTTTATTGAAATGCTCTACATTCGCAGCATTCGGCAAATAGTAAATGTTTTTGGCAAAGGCCTTTTTATCCTCATAAAGGCCTGGGGCAGTTACAAATACGATGTCGCACTCGGCCATCAGGTCTCGTTCCATATCAATCATAACCTGTTTATTAATAAGACCGGTGTACTCTGAATGTTCGTCTACGCAGTCGTAAACGAGGAGGTCATGCTCTATGTAATTTAATAAATCAGCCGTATTGGGCATATAGGTCCAGAGAATGGGATTTCTGATCCGCAGCTTAGAAATGACTCTTTTTAAAAATAAAGAAATCCACCACTGGTTAATCCGGTTAATCAACCTGGACTTGTTCCCAAAAGGAAGGGTCACAGGTGGAGAATAAAGAAAAATATTTTTTTGTGCCGGCAAAGGTCGGATACCCTTAAACCAAGCCCGCCATTTGGACCACATGGAAGGGTCTTTAAAAGGGGATAATAAAGTTATTGGGGGCTCGACGTATAGAATAGTATTACTTTCAGGTAATCTCGACATTACCTGCTGTTTGCGGGTCCAAAGTGGATCCCAGTCCACGGATGAGATACATATAATATGTCGATTGTTGATTTCTGTCGAGGCCAAGGAGTTGTTCCCTCCAAAACAGGCATAATTGGTTATCGTCAAAATTCATCTACTCTATAATATTACATCTTGAGTGCCCTGTAAAGGGGATTACCGAGAAATTTGTGAAAAAATGTACAAAAGTGATGAACTCATTAATTAACCCACCGGAAGCATTTTTACCGTTCCGGTGGGTGGGAGAGGAGAAACCGGAGGAAGAGCTGCTAATGGGGGAGGGAAGCTCCTGCCTCCAGGTTTACATGAGTATTTATTTGTAGTTTAACAAAATTTTGGCTTTTTATACGGGCTTTAGCAGATATTTTTGGTTATAAATAATTCGATTTTTTTGGAGATTTATGTTATAATCTTATATTATTCTGACATTTGCTATTTTGGGAGTGTAAAGGATTCTTTGCGTGTAATTACCGGAATTGCCAAAGGACGTAAGTTAAAGGCGCCTAGAGGGATGAATACCAGGCCAACGACTGACCGGGTAAAAGAATCGTTGTTTAATATTCTGGGCGAAAAAGTAATTAATTCAGTTTTTTTGGATTTGTTTGCAGGAACAGGAAGCATTGGCATCGAAGCTCTCAGTAGGGGAGCCAGTGAAGCTGTTTTTATTGAAAAGGATGTCCGTGTATATAAAGTTATTTTGGAGAATCTTGCACATACCGGGTTAGCAGATTTTGGGGAAGTCTACCGGCAGGATGTGCAACGCGCGTTATCTTTACTTGGTAAAAGGCAAAAAAAGTTTGATATAATTTTTGCGGACCCGCCTTATCTACAGTACTTTGAACGTTCCACTTTGGAAAATATATGCCGATTTGATTTGATAAAACCTGACGGTATCGTAGTCGTAGAAAGCAGTACCCTGGATCAGCTTCCTGAGAGAGTCCTGCGCCTGCAGAAATACAGGACCGAAAAATATGGTAATATTGCTTTGAATTTCTACGGGGTAACGAAATGGTGACGGTGGACGAGCATTGGAGGAGGCGTCGGGAGTGAAAATAGGAATATATCCGGGAAGTTTTGATCCTATTACATACGGTCATATGGACATTATTGAAAGGGCTTCACGATTTTTTGACAAAGTTATCGTTGCCGTTTCGAAAAATTCGCGGAAGCAGCCTCTGTTCACCATAGAAGAACGAGTGGACATGCTTAATACTGTGTTACACGGTTATGCAAACGTAGAGGTTGATTCCTTTTATGGTTTAACTGTCGATTATGCGGAACGGAAAGGAGCCCACGCCATAATCAGAGGTCTGCGAGCAATCTCGGACTTTGAAAACGAATTTCAGATGGCTTTGACAAATAAGAAACTAAAGCCAGGCATTGAAACAGTTTTCCTTATGACCCAGCCTAACTTTTCATTTCTCAGCTCAAGTGTAGTCAGGGAATTAGCGGCTTATGGCGGTTGCGTACGGGATTTTGTCCCGCCTTTTGTAGAGAAACGCTTACGAGAAAAATTTACCCGATAAATAATACTTTAGGGGGAGTAGAAGATGGATATCCTTGACGTTTTAAATGAGTTGGAGGAAGTTATCGAGGAAAGCACAAAACTTCCATTGGTCGGTAAGGTGCTGGTAGATGATGAGTTGATTTTGGATATGATCGACCACATCCGTACCTCCCTGCCGGAAGAAATGCGGCAAGCCAAGGCAATAGTGTTAGAGCGCGAAAAAATTCTGGAAGAAGCTAAATTGGAAGCGCAGCGAATTA
Source organism: Thermincola ferriacetica (assembly GCF_001263415.1). Lineage (NCBI taxonomy): Bacteria > Bacillati > Bacillota > Clostridia > Eubacteriales > Thermincolaceae > Thermincola > Thermincola carboxydiphila. The sequence continues at coordinate 3,785 of NZ_LGTE01000027.1, read as the reverse complement.
TCAAAGAGGCGAAAGAGGAAATTGCCAAAATGGCCGGCCAGGATGAGATTGTCAAGCAAGCACAGGAACAGGCCCAGGCAATCGTAGAGCAAACCAATGCGGTAGCCAGGGAAATAAAGATAGGAGCTTACCAGTATTCTGATGACCTGCTGAAACACGTGGAGGAAATATTGGAAAAAAGCCTGCTGCAGGTAAGGTCTGGCCGGGCAGAACTCCAGGCCCAGCCCCAGAAACAGGCAGAAAAGGAACAGGGGGCCAGGGAAAGCGCCTAGGCAAGCAAAGCTGTTTACAGGGTAGCCAAAGCCAATTAAGCCGTTGCTGTTTTTATCTACCCAGCCTTCTCTGGTAAACAAGCGTACCTTGGTTCCTTTGCGTTTTATTGCTGAAGTTTTGGCTCTAAAGGCCCTATAATGTTTTTTAGGGGCAAGGTATGTAATGTGGAAACCGAAAATTAGATACTCTATATGAACAAGTAGCACGTAATACAGAGCAAGAGGTAAAATTGAACGAAGCCGTGGACAGGCCTAGACAAACATGAAATGGATATACTTTTATTAAAAAAGATTGTCGTAAGTCAATAAAACAAGGCAAAGTGGCTAGGTATAGCCATTTTTTTATTATGTAACATTTGCTATTCGCCGGTCGGAGGCAAACGGTGCAACAACCGTTGCGCCGAAGCTGCGGGCAGCTATGGCTACGGTACAACGGTTATTGCACCATCCAGCGGCAGCTATGGCTACGGAGCAACGATTGCCTCACCTGTACTTGAACCGATAGAGCCTTACCGAGCGAAGGATAGAGAAGGCAATGCCTACGATAATTAAGGACAGCAGGGCGAATGTTCCCCACTTTAAAGATGAATAGAATACTCCCAGCCAGGAAACAGGGAGGGCAGCGTCCAATGGCTTGAAAGAAGGCTGAACCTGATGTATGGGAAAAAGGTTAGTGGAGATGACAATGTAAGTATAAGCGGCGGCAATAAGGGCATGGAAAAACCGGGCTATGAGAAAGGGCAGCATTCTTATGTCGGTATCGCTGACCATGCTCGCTACCTGGGCATGTACCGACAGGCCGCTCCAGGCCAGGATGGCGCTGGTTACGGTAATCTGCTGAATGAAGGGTGCCGCCGATTCACTGGCTGCTTTACAGCCAAGGGTAATTTCAAATAACCCTTGCGCCAGGGCTGCGGAAGCGGCCGGGTGGATGCCGAAGGGCGAAAACAAAAAGTTCAGAGCAGAAATCAATAACCCCATAAAGCCGATTTCTTTTAAGACACTGATAAGAATGGAAAAAATGATGACGAAACCCCCGATGACGAGCAGTTTGTCTGCAGAGGTGGCGATGGCGTCTCCCAGGAGTTTGCCGAAAGGGCGAGTGTCTTCGGCCTGGGCTTTTTTTAGTTCCCGGAAGGCTCTTTTCAAAAGATGTTCAGAAGAAGGATAGAAGGGTGTTGTTTCCCGCTCTTTCCGGGAATAGGCGCGCAACCCCAGACCAACGGTAAGGTTGGCCAGGTAGTGGGTAGTAGCTAATAGGATGCCCAAAGAAGGGTTATTAAACATACCCACGGATACAGCTACCAGCATGAAGAGGGGAGATGCGTTGTTGGTGAAGGACATGAGGCGCTCCGCTTCGCCCCTGGTACATAACCCTTCTTTACGTAATTTAGCCGTAACAAAAGAACTGATAGGGAAACCGGAAGTATACCCGATAGCCGTTACCAGGGAACCTGAGCCGGGTACATTAAAAAGAGGGCGCATAACAGGCTCTAAAAGAACTCCCATGAACCTGACAAGGCCAAACCCCATCAAAAGTTCGGCGCCGATGAAAAAGGGCAGCAGGGCAGGGAAAACTATATCCCACCAGGCCTTTAGCCCGCGTACGGAGGCTTCGTAAACCTCCTTGGGGTAAGTTACCATGCTGGCGATAAAAAAGATAACGCAGGCCGTCCAAAAGTAGCGTGAGAACTGGCGAGCTTTTATTTCCGATTTGGTAAAAGATTTGGCGAAAAACAGGGTGATACAGGTAGCCAGAGAAGCGGTAACAATCATGGCAGCACCTCGGCGCTTAAACTAATACCATTATATAAAGGCGCCCGCGGGAGTATTCCTTTATTTTACCACTATTGGACCCGTTACAAAATCCCTGCCCTTTACAAATTTTGCAGCATTTCCGTAACCAAGGGTATATATGTCTGAAGATTTGATGTCGTAATCCAACATGCGTTTCATCAAGGCCGTGCCCTTTTTGTAAGCAGGAGCTACTCTGGTAATGAGGGGCAGGGCCGCTTTTTTTCGCATTTTTGCCAGCAGCAACCTGCCTTTTTCGGAAACAGCAAGGACCCTAATATACTGGGGACCTTTTTCGTCAAAATATGCTGCATCCTCTTTGGTATATTCCATCAGGATATAGTTTAACACCCTCTGAATCCTTGTCCAGGTATACCTTTTTGTTTTGATTTTTTCTACCAGTGACCGGAAAGAGGCTGCTTCCCCCAACAAACTTAAAACTCTGTTTTCCAGCCCCTCAGTTATATCGAGAATATTGGTTAACCAGGCAGGATCCGCTGTTCTTAAGCAATATAACAGAATTGGAAAAAAGTTTTCCCAGCTAACGGGACCATACCCCTTGCTTAATTCTTCCTTTAGAATCTTCAGCGATGTTGACGGCATTACGTCTTTTAAACTGTCAATATCCCGGTTTGTGAACAAAAACTCCCTAATGCCGGTGGCGCTGGCAAAACTGCCCCGGAATTTTCTGTCGTGATACCCGGCAGCAATCCTTTGCACTGTTAAAGGTTTGATGGGACTGTTTAGAGCCATTAAACAGCGCAGGTATTCGATGCCCAAAATATTGTTGGGATTATTTAATATTTCCGGCTTCAGATCTACCATATTATTTCTGTGCAAATATTCGGCCAGGGCTTTTGTCTGGGCCAGGGGTAAGATCAATCCTGATTTCAACTGCTTTTTAATCAACGCGCTAAGCTCCGGTGGTTCCTGCAGGTAAAGCCGGGCAATTTGGGCCAGCGGTTCAATATTACCTGCTTCACTACCAAAACATAAATGGGTGACTATACCCGTACCATGCAATATGCTTACAGCTCCGCAAGCAAAGGCATTGGCGCTGCGGCTGGAAAAAACATACGGGAGTTCCAGTACCAGGTCGACTCCTGCCGCTATAGCCATCCTGGCGCGGGTCCATTTGTCCAGCAGCGCCGGTTCACCCCGCTGTAGGAAATGTCCGCTCATAACAGCAAGGGCGTATTCAGCTTCGGCCAATTCTTTTGCCTTCGTCAGATGGAACAGGTGGCCGTTATGAAAAGGGTTATATTCGGTAACGAGGCCTACTACCCGCATGGCGCAATACCCTCCCTACAGGTTGATGCGGTCAAGATTTAAACCAATTATACTATAAACCTCAAATTTTGCCCAGAGTAACGGCAGGGCAGGAGGGTGCCTCCGCTACCTGGGGGCTTTGTGCTGCAAACCCTTGCCAGGAAGTCCGCTAACCGCTATGGAGGTAAAAACAACCGTTGCTCCGAGGTTACGGGCGGAGACAGTGTAGACTCCGTTCGGTTGAAATCGCTGAACCCGGCCAAATCGTCATCCGTGACTCGTGGCCGGGTTTCCGGCGTCCGTGCCGGAAACAGCGATTTCAAGCCCTCACTGTCGTTAACACTGTCTATCCGCCCTCCACCAAATCGCAACTTATTGTTTTACCTCCATAGCGGTGTCTTCTGTTTTCCTTAAAGCAATGGTTGTTTCACCGTACAACGCCTACCAACA